>CAIZHO010000497.1 GCA_903932805.1 uncultured Roseiflexaceae bacterium
GCCTTCTCGTCGATTTGCTTGCCTGCTTCTTCGGGGGTGATTGTGTTGTTCCACACCTGATCGAGCGTGGGCGAGATGACTTCGCCGAGGATCTGTTGGACCTTGGCGCTGTAGACGTCACCGATGCGGGCGCTGCCGATGGCATCCGATACCGACTTGAAGCCGGCCGGCATGCCCTTCAGGAATGCCTCGGAGTTACGGGCGTCTGCACGAATCGGGATCCAGTCGCCGGTGGCGGCCATTTCGGCCTGATACTCGGTGGCGCACCAGATGGCCCATGCCGTGGCGGCGTCGGATGCTTTGCCGTCTTTGGGGACGACCCAGCCGCCGAACCAGTACGGCATCGCGCGCTTGTCCTTCCACTTGGGCATCGGAGCGATGTCCCACTCGAAGGGGAGCTCGGCGTTGGACGAAATCATCCAGGTACCGCCGGGGTACATGGCGACTTTGCCGGACCCAAAGATGCCCGTCTCTTGACCGACGACCGAGCGGGTCTCGGAGTCTGGAGCGAGCTTCTCGACATACATGATGTCTTGGATCCACTTGAGGGCGCTGACGGCCTCAGGCGAGCTGACGGTAAAGGTCGTTGGCTCGACGACTTTGTCGAAGTAGCCGCCGCCCTGTGCCCATGCGAGCGAGATCGAGCCCCACCAGACAGCCAGGTCGCCGACGTCAAAGCCCCATTGGGTGACTTCTTCGCCTTCGACTTTCTTCAGCTTCTCGGCAATGACTTTGATGTCGTCCCAGGTGGTGTTTTCGTCGGGGTAGGCAACGCCGGCCTCGTCGAAGAGCTTTTTGTTGTAGAACAACGCCATGCTCTGGATGTTCTCGGGAACGGCATACATGTTGGCGCCGTCGAACTTCCATACTGCCATCTGCTCTTGGGGGTACATGTCGGGATTGGCGAAGTCACCCACTTTGTCGAGGTCTGCTTGCAGGTTCTTGAGCTTGCCCTGGGTGTAGTGCCCATAGGCTTGCACGTCCCAGAAGTAGACGTCAATCGGCTCGTTGGATGCGTAGGCCAGGTCGACTTTTGGCCAGTACTGGTCCCATGGCAACAGCTCCATGGTGGCTTCGTATTGCCCTTTGTACTTGGCATTGAAGAGGTCGGCGCGTTTTTTGAAGTTTTCGTCCAATGTGGGTGAATTGGACCACATCATCGCCTTGATCTTCTGGACTTCGGCCGGTGCGGCAGGTGTGTCGGTGGTGGCTGCACCACACGCTGCCAAGACACCGGTGCTGACTGCTGCAGTCCCCAAGGCCATGAGGCGCAGGAACGAACGGCGGTCGACGCGCTGCTGGACGGAATCGTGTTGCTTGGACATTCCGAGCTCCTTTGTTGAGCAACAATCTATGGTCAAGGGTTACCCCTTAATCCCGGTGGTAACAATCCCGCGCACAAAGTACCGTTGTGCACCGATGAACAGCAAAATCGGCGGGATTATCGACAGCGTGACCGCGGCCATCAGCAAGTTCATCTTGGCGACACTGCGCGGCGAACCGGACAGATACGACAACGCCACCGCGATGGTGCGCTTGGATTCGTCACTGAGATAAATGAGCGGGTTGAAGAAGTCGTTGTAGGTCCCCACAAACGTAAACACCGCAATGGTCGCCAATACCGGACCACTCAACGGCAGCATAATCGACCACCAGATGCGGTAGACGCTGGCACCGTCGATCATGGCCGACTCCTCCAGCTCACGTGGGATGGTGATGTAAAACTGGCGCATCAGAAAGACGAAATACGCGCTTCCGAAAAACGCCGGGACGGTCAACGGCAAATAGGTGTTGATCCAGCCAACGGTGTTGAACATCAAGTAGGTCGGCACCAACGTCACCGCTCCAGGGAGCATCAGGGTGGCCAGCAACAACATAAAAATCGTATCGCGGCCCGGGGCCTGCAAGCGTGCGAATCCGTATGCCGCAAACGAGGCCGACAGCAACGTCCCGGTCATGACCGCGGTCACGATGAAAAACGTATTGAACGCATAGACGTCGAGTTTGAGTTGTGCAAAGGCAATCGAGAAGTTCTCCCACTTGGGGTTGGTGGGGATCCACTGCGGCGGCACCAAAAAGACGTCGCCGTTTTGTTTGAGGGCGGTCGAAATCATCCAGAAGAACGGAATCAAAATAATCACCGCACCCGCCGTCAACACAATCACGCTGGCGATGTCGATGAGTCGTTGCTGGCCCGATCGGGTCCGGATTGTGCGGAGTATAGACTGCATCTCACTTCGCCTTTCGTTCGGACTCGTAAAACACCCACAGCGGCGACGAGCGAAAGACCAGCAAAGTCAGCAGCATCACGATGAGAAAGAGCACCCACGAAATAGCCGCGGCATAACCGAAGTTGAGGTATTGGAAGGCATGCCGATAGAGGTAGACCGCAATGAACAACGTCGCGTTGTTGGGGCCGCCACCGGTAATCACAAAGGCATCGGTGAAGTATTGCAAGGCCCCGATAATCCCCAACACCAGATTGAAGAACGTCACGTTCGACAAGAGCGGCAAGGTGATGTGGCGGAACTGCGACCAGCGATTGGCACCGTCGATTTCGGCTGCTTCCATCAGTTCATACGGGATACCCTGGAGCCCCGCCAAAAAGATGAGCATCGTGCCACCCACACCCCACACACTGGTGATGATGAGCGCAAACAGGGCCCATTGTTCGTCGAGTAGCCAGTTTGGACCTTTGACGCCGATCATGCCCAAGACATTGTTGATGATGCCGTGCTTGACGTTGAAAATCCACTTCCACAACATCGCTACGCCGACACCCGAAATCACCGTCGGCAGATAGTACATCGACCGGAACACGTAGATCCCACGGATTTTTTTGTTGAGCAGAATGGCCAAAAACAACGCAATCGTCAAGCCCAACGGGACACTGACGACCGAGTAGATGGCGCTGATGCGGAGCGATTGCCAGAACAATTCTTCGTTCAGCAACTTGGTGTAATTATCGAAACCGATGAGTTGGAAGTCGTTGAGGAGATTGTAGTCCGAAAAACTGAGCGCCAACGAGATAATCATCGGCCCCAGCGTAAACAGCAAGAGCCCCAAGATGACCGGCGACATGAAGACATATGCGTTCAACGCCTCTGCTCGCGCTTGCCATCCTCGTCGCTTCGGTTTTTTCGCGCCCGTTGATACCGCCATGGTTGCCTCGGTTGCTCTGTGACGCCATTGTCACTGATTTATTCACATATATGAAATCATTTCAAACAACACCGCTATTATAGCAGGCACACCGACTGTGTCAATCCTGTGGCAGGGTCTGGATGTGGATCAATGCGGACCCGGGCTCGCCCAGGTCATCAAACATCCAGCCGGCAGCGATGACCGCACCGGGGATGATTGCCACGCGGTTGTCACCCAGCCAGGTACAGCGGTAGGAGCGGAGCGGGTCGATGCCATGCAGCCAAAAGCGCCGTGTGGGTTTGGCGCCGGGCAGGCGGAAGAGCGCGACGAGCATATCGCCAGCAGTTTGGTCGATATATTGAAAGCCGGCATAGCGGTCGAGCGTGCCGTCGCGGCGCGGTTGGTTGGTGAGCCGGTGCAACTGGGCGGTCCGGACAAAGCGGCGCACGACCGTTTTGTAGATGTCGATGTGTTGGACATAGCGGTCGCGGATCCAGGGGAGGAGCGTCGGCAAGCCCTGCGAAAATCCGAAGCGGTGGAGCATGCTGATGCGCGTGTAGTAGTCGAGCTGCGTGGCGCTGACCGCGGCGCTGGTGGGGTCGAAGGTCTGTTGCGGGTGGTCGGCGAAGCCCCACTCGCAGAAGCCCCAGTGCAGGATCGCATCGGGTGCCAGCATGCTCGATGCCCCCCAAAAGAGCTGCAGGCTGTGTTCGGGCCAATCGGGGTCGCTGAGGAACGCCATGTGCGTCTGCTGGGCGATGCCGAGGTCGATGCGCAAGCCACCCGACGAGCAGTTTTCGAGCACGACCTCGGGGTGTTTGGCACGGATGGCCGCCAGCAAGCGGTAATAGCCCTGGTAGTGGCCATGCAAGCCGTCGCCCGCGCCATGCCCATGATCGGTGCGATTGCAGCCGGCACCCGGGTCGAGATTGAAGTCGAGCTTGATCCAATCGGCGCGGTAGTCGCTGATGAGCCGGTCGAGGGTGGCAAACGCCCAGGCCCAGCCGGCATCGCTGGCCAGACAGACGTAGCCGCAGGGGGTGTCGTCGCGGCGTGCCACGATGGCCGGGTTGGTGAGGCCGGCTTCGGCGCGGACGCCGAGCGCTTCGATTTCGCACCACAAACCAAAAGCCATACCCTTGGCATGCACATAATCGGACAAGGCACGGATGCCGCTGGGGAAGCGGGTGGTGTTGACGATGTGCCAGTCGCCGCGATAGTCGTACCAGTGGGTGCCCGGGTCTGACGGGCCGAACCAGCCTGCGTCGAGCGCGCACACCTCCATCCCCATCTGGGCAGCGACATCGACATTTGCTCGGAAGGTCTGTTCGGTGATGGCACGGTCTTCGTATGTCCACCAGTGGTTCCACTCGACGGGGAGTGCTGTTGACAGCGTGTTTTTGGGGTACCAATGCGATCGCCCGACGGCCGCATAGGCCGCAGCGTTGTCATCGAGGCTGGGGTTGGCGCCGAACACCGCCACGACCGCTGGTGCGTCAGTGGACGCACCGGGCGCCAGGGTGGTGTGGAAGGCCCAGTCATTGAGACCGGCCGACAGCTGGTAGCCGCCGGCGGGTTGCTCGTCGGCGCGGATAATCCAATTGCCCGACCAGACGACCGACACCGTCAGTAATGCGCGCTGGTCGCGGGTCAACCCCACCCACGGGTGCATGCCGTGTGACGACCGGCCCGAGCGCGTCTGCCAGACGACGTCGCCGATGAGGCGCTGGGTTTTGGGCTCGAACTCGCTGCCCCAGCCACCGCTGTAGCCGATACTTTCGTACGAGCCAGTGGGGATATCGATGACCAACGTGTCGATGCGGTGGATAGTAACAGCAGCATTGGCCCGATTGCTGACGGATACTCCTGCTTCGAGGAGGTGCGTGCCCGCGTATGTTTTGAGGGTTTGGGTTATTTGGATGCGCTGCGGGGTGTCGTAGCTGAATGTCGTACACTGCATGCCGGCGCCGTCGTGCGTCTGCTGGATGTCGGTCAGGCGCACGCCAGGGGTGAGTGCGGTGACAATCTGGTCACCCAGGTCGATGCGAAAGAGCGGGCTGCGCGCGGTGCCCCAGTGCACGTCGTGGGCACGGATTGCCGCGATACCGGGTTGCCGGTCGGGGTGCAGCGTGATGACGAGTCCGCCTGAGCCAATAACCACATCGTTGTGCGTGCTCATGTGAATGACTTTCGCATGTATGAATAGAGTACCCAAATGCTACGCTGTTCATCGTAAAATGTCAATGAAGCGGGACATCGGGCAGAGTTGTGCCCTGATGCATACCCATGCAGAGGAGGGGCAGATGCGCATCGAAGCCGTAGATTTCTTTTATTTGTCGATGCCCGAGGTGCTGGACATCGGCGACGGCAGCCAAGACGCGTTGTTGGTACGGGTGCAAGCGGGCCCATATGTCGGCTGGGGCGAGTGCGAGGCATCGCCGCTGGTGTCGATCGCCAGCTTTGTGACGCCGATGTCGCATAGTGCCTGCAAACCGGTGCGTGACTCGGTGCTCGGCCAGACCCTCGATACAGTCGCCGATATTGCCCGCATCTGTGCCGTGGTCCACGCCAATAGCCTCGATTTGTTGCAGATGCCGCATACTCTGTCGGGGATCGAAATCGCGCTCTGGGACCTGCTCGGCAAGCGCTTCGAGACGCCGGTCTACAAGTTGCTCGGCGCACCGACCGCCTATGCCAAGCAACCCTATGCGTCGCAGTTGTTTGGCGACACCCCGCACGAGACGTATACGAAAGCACGGCGCGTCAGCGCAGACGGATACCGCGCTGCCAAGTTCGGCTGGGGGCCGTATGGTCTGGGGAGCGTGGCGGCCGATGCAGAACAGATCGCCGCAGCCCGTGAGGGATTGGGGCCGGATGGGATTTTGCTGGTTGATGCCGGGACGGTCTGGCTCGACGATGTCGAACGGGCCCTGCCGCGACTGGCGGCGTTGCGTGCTGCCGACACGACCTGGTTAGAAGAACCGTTTTTGTCCGGTGCGTTATCGGCGTATGCCGCATTGGCGCGCCAGTCGGGCAGCGTCAAAATGGCCGGTGGCGAAGGGTGCCACAGCGAATACATGGCACAGCATATGATCGATTATGCCGGAATCGGCTATGTGCAGATTGATACTGGCCGCATCGGTGGGATTTTGCCGGCCTATCGCGTGGCCCAGTATGCCCATGCGCGTGGGGTGACCTATGTCAATCATACGTTCACCTCGGCGCTGGCATTGAGTGCCTCGTTGCAACCGTTTGCGGGGCTGGAACACGATGTCATCTGCGAATACCCGGTCGAACTCAAATCGCTGGCGCTACAAATGACGCGGCAACGGATTGTGCCCGATGGCGATGGCATGGTGCGCATCCCCGATCTCCCTGGATTGGGCATCGACATCGATATCGATGCTTGTCGCCGCTACCTGGTGCCGTGCGAGATAACGGTGCGTGGGCGGGTGATTTATGCCACGCCGGAGCTTTCGGCATAAAGGTAGTGTCGTTGTGTCACTGAGCGGGGCGTCGAGCAATCAGGGCGAAGTGGTCATGCCCCGCAAAGCGGGGTACCTCGATCCTTTGGGTACCGACGCCGTGTATTAAGAACTCATTGAGCGGAGCAAAAGCTCCGCTCAACCGTAATCCGTTAGTGCACGCGATGATACCCATCCCGTCATGGCATGTCGTCATGAGGACGAAAACCGCAATGGAATGACTTCGTCGACATGACATCACCTGCAGATGGCATCATTATTGAGCGGGGTATATTGCAATAAGCCCCGCTCAACCGTGTCGGTCTCAATCCGCACTGCCACCATGGTAAACCTCGTAGTACGCCTCAATTGCTTTGATTTGTCGGTCAATCGTCTCGGTGGTAATTTCGAGTTGCAGCAGCACATACACCCCTTCCACATTACCGCCGATGCCACCGCCGTAATGCGATCCAAATGTGCCGGATTGTGTATTTCGAAGGGCAACACCGACGGTTTTGGGGATGGTGGCAACGACCTTCCAGCCAAAGACCGTCCATTTGCGAATAGGATTTGCCGTAAACGCAAATGCCGTTTTTTCATTGTTTACCAGAGAATCTACAGGCAGGTAGACATCGTGCAAGAGCGTGGTTGCTCCGTACTGCGCAACATTTTCCCGGGTGATGCGCACCGAATTCGCAATCGAAGCAGCCAACTGTTGTCGTTTTTTCTGCTCAGCAATCCGTTGTTCTTCTTTGTTTTTTAGTTCCAGAGCGCGCTGCGCTTCGCGTTGACGTTCTTTCCGCTGCTCGGTACATTTTTGACATTCACGTTCAATGTTAAAAAACGAAACCTCGGTCCCACACGTTGTGCACTTCGCCATTGCATCCTCCATTCATCGAATGATGTCACTTTCTCATATAATTCGTCCGCATATATGCACTTTTATCTCCTTCATTGTGAGTTTCTTTTGCCTTTGATATCTGGTTTGTGCACAAACAACGGCGGTTGCATCAGCGTCCCAGCGGGTGCATCGACAGCCGGCGCGTTGGGCGTCAGGCTATCTGGTTCTATTGAACGCAGCGCTGCGTCGTAGGCTGTCTGGGCGTCGCGTGCACACTGTGCATAGGCGGCAATGAGTTGTTGCATGGCGGTACCCACGGCTGCCTGGGCGTTGTGTTGGGCCGCGTGTGCGTCGTCGTATGCGGCTTGTGCTTGGATGCGCAGTGGGTCGATGATTGCGCTGGATGTCTTGTCGATTTTGACGAGAAATCTGGTTGCATCGACGCAGGCGCGTTGGGCAGCGTTCAGTGTGCGTTCGGCCTGGGCGAGGGCAGCCTCGGCAGCGGCGACCGGGGCATGCAGATGTGCGTAAGAGCTCCGCAGCGCCTTGAGGATGGTATGGGGTGGGATCGCCATTGCGGTACCTCGCTGAATGAACATTGTTACGTCATTATATGTCGTGACCAAACCACATCACAGCCTCGTCGAAGCCCGTAGAATGCATCGTGATGAGATGACGTATGATGTGGGTATATGAAATGTTAGAGAAAGTCACATCAATGTTGCAACAGATGCGTACACGAGTTGTTGGGGTGATTGTGGTTGTGCTGGCGTTGGTAACTGCCACATTTGGGGTGTTATCTGCCGCACCCGCGTTGCCGCCTGCCACGGTCGACGCGAGTCTGCGGACAATCGCGCAAGATGTCGCCGTGCCCGTCATCATCACGATGCGCACTGCCGATGCCAATGCCGATATGAGCACATGGTCGGTGAGCGACATCGACGCGCGCGCGAGCCGGATCGGGGTGCAACGCACTGCGGTGTTGGCACGTCATTCGACTATCCTCAAGGTACTCAAGACACAGCCCACACATGTGCCGCTCGTGTTTGCACAAATGAGCCCTCGCGATCTGGATGCCTTGGCGAGTGACCC
>CAIZHO010000498.1 GCA_903932805.1 uncultured Roseiflexaceae bacterium
AAACGGAGGAGGACGACATGGCAACGGTCACATTGGTGATTGTCACGTATAACAGTAGCGGTGCGCTGGCGGGTTGTGCGGCGAGTCTCGCGGCGGTTGAGGTGGTGGGCGGCTACGAGCTGATCATCGTCGACAATGCATCGCGGGACGACAGTGTAGCGCAGGTGCGGGCGCACTTCCCTGGGGCGCGGCTGATCGAAAATACGCAGAATCGTGGGTTTGCGGCGGCCGTCAATCAAGGGGTCGCGGCGGGTACGGGCCGGATTGTGGCGACGCTCAACCCCGATACCGAGGTCACCGCGGGCTGGTTGCAGGCGTTGGTGGAGCGGTTGGATGCTGACGCGGGTATCGGCGTGGTCGGCAGTGTGATCCGTGATGCCGATGGGCAGGTGACGCACACGGCGGGTACGGTCGATGCAGTGACGTATCGGACCGGGCACGCCGACGGTGCTACCGGGTCGCTCGATGATGTGGCCTATGTGACGGGTGCCGGGATTGCGTTGCGGCGGGCGGATTGGGATGCGCTGGGCGGCTTCGACGAAGGCTTTTTTCCAGCGTATTTCGAGGATCTGGATCTGTGTCTGCGGGTGCGTGCCCGTGGCCAGCGCTGTGTGGTGGTGGCGACCGCGCACCTGCTGCACCGCGAATCGTCGTCGACGGGCAAGTACAGCGGGGCGTTCTACTATTACTATCACCGCAACCGGTTGCGCATGGTGCGCAAACAGCTGTCGCGGGCGGCGTTGTACGGGGCATTTGTGCGGGCCGAGGCGCAGGCATTGGCGGCGACCGACGTGCTCGATTGTCTGACTGCGCTGTTGCCGTTGCGCACGGGCTTGCCGCGTGTGGCCTGGGGGTTGCCGAGCGCTGCCGAGCAGGCGCAGGTGCTGGCGTATGGGGCGGCGTTGGGGCAGATTCGGCCCGAGCAACGGATGATCCCGCTGCAGTGGGATGCGGCGACACGGCAGTTGTTGGGGTTGAGTGACGGTCAGGCTTTGGCATATAGTGTGCTGTACGGGGCCATCGATGGCGGGCATGCGTTGCCGACCGAACCGCAGGTATCGGCGTTGCGCGAGCCGTTGTATCAACTGATGTACGGGACCGGCCGTCGTGCCGATGTGCGGGTGCGCGTGGTGGGTACCGAGCTGATTGCGTTGATCGAGGGGATGTTGGCGACGCGCAATAGTGATGTCTTTTGGACCACGGCGGCCATCACGCAGCTGCGTGACATGCTGCGGGCGGCGGCAGACCAGCAGCCGTTGGTGCTCGAGGCTACCATCCGGCTGGGGTTGCTGGCCGACATGCAGGAGGTGCGTGAATGAATGTAGCAGATATGCGCAAGGACTACACGCAGCACGGGCTGTTGGAGGGCGAAGCCGCCGCCGAGCCTTTTGCACAGTTCACTGCCTGGTTCGACCAAGCGGTGGCGGGCAATGTGCACGAGCCCAATGCGATGACGGTGGCTACGGTTGACCCCGACGGGCGGCCGTCGGCGCGGATTGTCCTGCTCAAGGGGTATGACGCACGCGGATTTGTTTTTTATACCAACTACGAGAGCCGCAAGGGGCGCGCCTTGGCAGGGCATCCGTATGCGGCGTTGATTTTTTATTGGCCCGAGTTGGAGCGCCAGATCCGCATCGACGGGCGGGTCGACAAAGTCGCCGCTGCCGAGGCAGATACGTACTACCAGAGTCGCCCGGTGGGAAGTCGTCTGGGCGCGTGGGCGTCGCCGCAGAGTCAGGTGATTGCCGATCGGAGCGCCCTCGAAGGTGCATTGGCCGCGGTGCAGGGTACGTATGCGGGGGCAGCCCCCAGCCGCCCGCCGTTTTGGGGTGGCTACCGAGTGGTGCCCGATGCGGTCGAGTTTTGGCAGGGTCGGCCGAGTCGGTTGCATGACCGTTTGCGCTATCGGTTGACGGCGACCGGGTGGGTCCGTGAGCGCTTGGCGCCGTGACGAGAGGATGGTTGCGATGAATCCACTGCTCCAGAAGCTGGGCTATGGGCCGCACGACCGGGTAGCGATTGTGCATGCCGACGACATCGGGATGTGTCAATCGTCGACGGGGATATTGGAGACGTTGTTCGACGGCGGGGTGCTGACGTCGGGCTCGTTGATGGCGCCATGTGCCTGGTTCCCCGCCGCGGCACAGTGGGCCAGCGCGCACCCGGCAGCCGATTTGGGCGTGCATCTGACCCTGACCTGCGAATGGTCTGCCTATCGCTGGGGGTCGCTGACCGGTGGGCGCACGTTGCACGACGACGAAGGGTATCTGTACCGGACGATGGCGGCGGTCTTTGCGGCGGTGTCGACGGCAGATGCCACGGGCGAAATCGAGGCCCAGTATGCCCGTGCGCTGCGCTATGGGATGCAGCCGACACACATTGACTCGCACATGGGAACGATGTTTGGAGCGGCGACATTTGCGCCATACCTGGCACTGAGCCAGCGCACACAGACGCCGGCATTTGTGGCGCGGTTGGATGCAGCACGACTCGCGGCGGGGGGATTCGACGCGGCGACGGCTGCCTACCAGGTCAGTCAACTGGCGGCCTTGGAGGCTGCCGGATTGCCGCTGTGCGATCACCTGCGTTGGCTCGACCTGGGCAATCCGGGGCAGAATGTCGCCGATGTGCAGGCGTTGTTTGCGGCGCTGCCGGCGGGGTTGACGTATGTCATTTGCCACCCTGCCGCCGATAGCCCCGAGTTGCGCGCCATCGCACCCGACTGGCGTGCTCGGGTGCGCGACTATGCGGTGATGACTGATCCGGCACTGCGGAGTGCAGTAGTTGGGCAGGGCATCCATCTGATTGGCTGGCGTGACATCCAACGGGCGGTGCGTGGCTGATTAGGCACCGAAGCCGAGACCGCGTTCGCGCATGCTGATCCACTGCCCTTGGCCGATGATGAGATGGTCGAGCAAATCGATGTCGAGTAATTTGCCGGCGGCATAGACGTCGCGGGTGACTTGGATGTCGTCGGCCGAGGGGGTCGGGTCACCGGATGGATGGTTGTGCACCAGGATGATAGCGGCGCTGTTGAGCCTGATGGCCTCTTTGTAGACCTCGCCGACGCGGAGCAACGACGAATTGAGTGAGCCCACATAGAGCGTTTGGATTTTTTGGACGCGGTTTTTGGTGTCGAGGCAGATGACCCTGAGGTGCTCTTGGTCGAGGTGGCTCATCTCGATGAGCATGAGCTGGGCGGCGTCGGCGGGCGCACGAATCTGGAAGCGGTCTTCGAACCCGGCCAAAATCAGGCGCCGGCAGAGTTCGAGGGCCGCTTTGATGCGGATCGAGCGGACGCTCCCGATGCCGGGGAGTTGTTGGAGCTCTTCGACGCTGAGGCGTTGTAGCCCGAGCAAGCCGCCGGCAGCACCGAGGGCGTTTTGGGCGTTGCGCAGGGTAGCGTCGTAGTCACCGCCGTCGCCATACAGGAGCGTGACCAGCTCGGCATCGCTGAGTGCGGTCGGCCCGTGCATGGCCAGGCGGGTACGGGGATGTTGGACAAACGGTGTTTCGCGGATTTGGAGTGGGAACGAGAGCGACAGACCCATGATGTGCCCCTTTCGGACGACGGTGTATGCGTGTACACCAGTACTACCGTCGTACGAGGCCAAAAGGGTACGGGCTTAGGAGGCGATGACGCGGATGGTCGCAGCGTTACCGAAGCGCAGGGCATCGGCCTGCACAAATACCCCAGCGCGTGGTGCGAGGGCATTGGCACTGCCGCAGCCGACGCCGGCTGCAACGGCGGTGGGGAGGGTTCCGCCCCGCGCCAGCGCATCGACCAGACCAGCGAGGGTGCAATCGCCGCTGCCGACGGGACTGACTGCGATGATGGTGGGTGCGCTGATGTGCCAGGCAGCGGTCGCGCTAACGGCCAGTGCGCCGGCTGCACCGAGGGTGACGACCACGGCACGTGGACCGCGGGCGATGATACTGCGGGCGGCGGAGATGACCGTCGCCTCGGTGGTGAATGTGGTCGCAAGGGCCTGGGCGAGCTCGTCACGGTTGATTTTGAGGAGGGCGATTGGGGCGTCGAGGCAAGCGCTGAGGGGTGCGCCGCTGGTGTCGACCGCCACCGCACAGCGCTGCGGGACGGCGTTGATCAGGGCACGGAGATCAGCGGGGCTCACGCCCGGCGGCAGACTGCCCGAGATGGTCAGCCACTCGGCGGTGGTACAGGCATGTTGGACCGCAGTCTGTATGGTGTGCCACTCGGCGGCGCTGATGGTCGGCCCGGGTTCGTTGATGACCAATTGGTCGGGTGCTGCCGGGTCGGTGATTGATAGGCAGGTACGGGTTTCGCCCCCGATTGGGATTGTCTGCAACGCCAAACCCTCGGCTGCGGCGAGGTTTGCAACCATTGTGCCGGTGGGTCCTCCCAACGGAGCGAGGGCCAGGCAGGGGGCGTGGAGGGTGTGCAATGCACGAGTCACATTGAGGCCCTTGCCGCCGGCGGCGTCGTGGCGCTCGCGCACCCGGGTGACGTCGCCGTGGCGGAATCCCGGGACTATCAGGGTGCGATCGAGGGCGGGATTGGGCGTGAAGGTGACAATCATGCGCTGGGGCGGATCTCGATAAAGGTGCGGTTTTGGAGGCCACCATTGAAGCGTGCCATGAGGTCGAAAATACTCTTCATGAAGCCATATTTGCGGTTGAGGAGGGTGTTTGCGCGGGCATACTCGGACTCGGCAAGTAGGCGTGCGGTGGCGGGCTGGGTGGGTCCGAGCAGGTTGCCCGTGCGGTCGCAGGGCCCGAGGGTGACCGCGGGGTTGTTGCGGATGCGCTTGACTTTGCCTGCGTCTTTGCCGGTCATGACGTACATCACGTCGCCATCGAGGGCGAACCAGACGGGGGTCCCGACGCTGGCACCGGATTTTTTGGTGGTGGCCAGATTGATGAATTGTTCTTTGGAAAGTTCAGCGAAGGACATTTATTTCTCCTTGGAGCGACGACCGCGACCACGCACGATACCGGCGCGATAGGCGAAGCCGACAGTGAAGCCGATGACCATCAAGATAATCAGGATTTCTTGGATACCGAGTCTCATCCCTACCCTACATTCTACGTACTGCGCATGTAAATGGATTGTAGCACGCACGCGTTTGGCATTCTGAGTGGGCGTGCAGTCGGTATAATAGAACAATGATGAGAAGGGCAGTGCCATGACAAACGTCCATGTGTCGGTGCATCCGTTGGTGCAGACCAAAGTAGCGATTCTGCGTGACGAAAAAACAAAACCCAAGATATTCCGCGAGCTCGTTGGCGAGATAACGCAGTTTTTGATGTACGAGGCGACGGCTGATTTGCCGACGAGCCCTGTGACGGTGCAGACGCCGATGGCTGCGTACCACGGGCAGACATTGGCAGCGCGGATCGGGTTAATCCCTATTCTGCGGGCGGGGCTGGGGATGGTCGACCCCATCCTCGACATGATCCCCACCGCGCAGATCTGGCATTTGGGGTTGTACCGTGACCACGAGACGCTCCAACCGGTGAGTTATTACAACAAGTTGCCCGCCGATCCAACGGTGGATGTCTGTTTGGTGCTGGATCCGATGTTGGCGACGGGCGGCTCGGCGTCTGCGGCCGTATCGGTGCTGAAGCGCTGGGGTGTGCAGCACATCAAATTTGTCGGGTTGATTGCGGCGCCCGAAGGGGTCGCTCTGATGCAGCGCGAGCACCCCGATGTACCGTTGCACTTGGCGGCGGTAGACGAACGACTCAACGACATCGGGTATATCATCCCTGGTCTGGGCGACGCGGGCGATCGCCAATTCGGCACACGCTGACAGGAGGACGCATGGCAGGAGTCATCGCAGCGGCCATCGCCGTGATCGCAGGGGTGTGTGCATTGATCGCGACCCCGCTGGTCATACGGCTCTGCATCCAGCGTGGCTGGGTGGTCCAACCCGGCGGCCGGCGGACGCACAGCGGTGCCATGCCCACGATTGGTGGGATTGGCATGTATGTGGCGTTCGTTATTGCGTTGCTGGCGTCGTGGGTCGCAGGCTGGTATGTGCCCGAATTGCAGCGCACCGAGCGCGACACGCTCCGCTTGGGCTTGCTGGCCATTGGTGCCACGATGACATTTGTGGTGATGTGGATCGACGACGTCGTCGAGTTGCATTGGATGCCCAAATTTGCGGTGAATGTACTGGCCGGCGTCGTCGCCGTGGGACCTTTTCTGTGGGAACAGGCCCTGTATGCCGATGCGACTGGGCAGCTAACACAGGCCAATGGCATTGTCTTTTTGGGCTTCAATATGCCGTTTGGTGAGTACGTCGACTTCTATGCAGTATCACCCTGGCTGGCCATTCTGGTCACGGTGTTTTGGTTGGGGTTGATGGCCAATACCGTCAACTGGATCGATGGCGTCGATGGCTTGGCGGCGGGTGTATCTGGGATTGCCGGGTTGATGTTGGGGATCCATGCACTGCTGCTCACGCCTGCACAGTATACGGTGGCGGTGGTACCACTGGCGTTGGCCGGGGCAGCGGCGGGGTTCTTGTGGTACAACTTCCCACCGGCCAAGGTGTTTATGGGCGATGCGGGGGCCGAGTTCCTGGGGTTTGTGCTGGGCGTGAGTGCCATCATGGGCGGGGCCAAACTGGCGACCGTGTTGTTGGTGCTCGGTGTGTGGATTTTGGATGTGGCCTGGTTGATTGTGTCGCGCATGATGGCGGGGCGTTCGCCCACCCAGAGCGGTCGTGATCACCTGCATCAACGCCTGACCGATGGGGGATTTGCGCCCAAACAAATCGCCGTTTTTTTCTATACCTTGAGCGTTACCTTTGGCGTATTGGGCATTGCCGATATTGGTGCCACGGGCAAATTATGGGCATTGGTGTTGTTGTTGGTGGTCGGTATTGTGACGATTGGATACGCCATCAAAATTCAGCCACGCCGCTAATTGGTTTGTTGGGGTCTACGAAAAGAGCATATTTATCAGGTATCTGGCTACACCAAGACCTACCCCGAGATGGCGTTGCCAGTATCCAGCGTGCCGTCTTGTGTGTGGAGCTACCGCATGCGGGTGTTTTGTTGCGATGTCGATGCATAGCCGCTGGTGAGCCTCGCGTCAATCGCCACCCGTCGTGAACGGTCGATAGCGTTCAAACACCGCCAGCAACATGCTTGTCCGCGTTTGGGGCATGCTTGCCCAATCGTTGATTGCGGTGCTGGCGGTGCGCAGGTCGACTCCGTCGACGATGCCTTGCGGGGCTGCGCCGATGTTGACCCCAAAGCCGACACTCATCCACTGTTGCCCACCAGGTTGGACTGCGCCCTCGGCGATAATACCGGCGAGTTTTTTGGTGCCGTCGGGGGTGTCGATCACGATGTCGTTGGGGTGTTTGATGCGTACGGGGTACTGTGGGATGCAGGCTGCCACGACGGCACGCAGAGATTCGGCAACGTGCATCAGTACCGCAGGGGTCTGGGTCGTGGGCGGGTAGAGCAAGAACGAACAGAGCAGTGTCTGTCCCGGGATGTCGCGCCAGACACGACCAAACTGGCCGCGGCCCGCCTGCTGATGATCAGCGATGACCAGCAATCCTGCAGGCTCGCCGTGCTGGGCGGCAGCCCTGACGATGTCTTGGGTCGACGACGTATTTGGCACGTGTACCACGCGCCGCACAAAGCCGCCGCGTGGGAGCTGCTGGGTGAGCAGTGCGATGTCCAGATCAGAAGGGGATGTCATTGGATGAGTTGAGGTGTTCGCACAGCCACGTGTAAAGTGCACTATCGTCGGACTGCTGATGGATGGCAGCGAGGTGTGTGCTGAGTTCGCGTTGTGGGAACAAGATATGAAAGCCATTGTGATGGCAGAGCCAAAGCAACGCCAATAGTGCCGTCGTTTCGTTGTTGCTTTGGAACGGTTGGCGTTTGACCAATGCATAGACGAGTGCGCTCATCTTGGCGATGTCGCCCGGGTAGCGATGTGCGCCGAAGTGCACCTGGTGCGGGGTGGCGACCACTGCCTCGAGGATGTCGTTGGATGTCACGCCGAAGCGCCCGCCGTAACGGCTGACCAGCATGGTGTGCATGTCGAGCAGGTGGTCGCGTGTGAGGGTGGCCATCGCTTATTCGAGTCCCGCCAAACGCCGAAAGGCGCGGTCATACTCGTCGACGACGGGCTCGGCCCACTTGCGCAGTGATTCGGAGTGGGGTTTGCGGATCAAGACTTCGCTGTCCGTAAAGACAATCTCGACTTCGGCCATGTCGCCCAGATTGGCAGCTTTGAGCCAGCCTTTGACGACATGCGGCAGATTTTCGGGTTCGACGAGAAAGCTCTTGGGCATGATTGCCTCCGCAGATTAATCGCGTGGTCGCAAATGGGGGAACACGACCACATCACGGATAGTCGATTGATTGGCAAAAATCATCGACATACGATCGATCCCCATACCCAATCCACCCGTCGGCGGCATGCCATACATCAACGCGTTGATGTAATCGTCGTCGAGCTGATGCGCTTCGGCATCGCCTGCGGTGTGGGTTTTGAGCTGCTCTTCGAAGCGCTGTGCCTGGTCGAAGGGGTCGTTGAGCTCGCTGTAGCCGTTGCCGATTTCCATCCCTGCCACGATAGCCTCGAAGCGCTCGGTAATTGCCGGGTTATCAGCATGGCGTTTGGCGAGCGGTGACAATTCGACCGGGTGGTCAACGATGAAGGTTGGTTGGATGAGCGTGGGTTGGATGATTTCGCTGAACAGTTCGTCGACCTGCTTGGCCCACGAGGCTTTGCTTTCGACGGGCAATTTGCGTGCCCGGATTTCGGCAATCAGGCCTTCGAGGGTCTTGTGCTGCAAGATGTCGATGCCGGTCTGCTCGAGGATGGCGCCGGGGATCGACACGCGGTTCCAGGTTTGGCCGAAGTCGATCGTGTGGCCCTGAAACTCGATGACGGGTGTGCCGTGGATCTCGGTCGCGGTGATACGGCAGACATCTTCGACCAACTGCATCATGGTGCGGTAGTCGCCGTATGCCTGGTAGCATTCCATCATTGTGAACTCAGGGTTGTGGGTGCGGTCGACACCTTCGTTGCGGAACACTTTGCTTATCTCGTAGACCCGCTCGAATCCACCGACGATCATCCGCTTGAGGTAGAGTTCGACGGCGATGCGCAAATAGAGGTTTTGGTTGAGTTGATTATGAAAGGTCGTGAAGGGCCGTGCCGTTGCGCCGCCATAGATGGGCTGCAAGGCGGGTGTCTCGACTTCGAGGTAGTCTTGGCCGTCGAGTACCCGACGCATGATGCGGACCACCTGGGCGCGGGTGCGGAAGTTTTGACGGACGTCGTGATTGACAATCATGTCGAGGTAGCGCTCGCGTAGGCGGGCTTCGACATCGGTAAAGCCGTGCCACTTGTCGGGCGGTGGGTTGATGGCCTTGGACAGGATGTTCATCCCGTCGACATAGACCGACGCCTCGCCGGCTTTGGTGCGACGTAATCCGCCGGTTGCCTCGATGATGTCGTAGGTGTCGATTTCGTCGGCGAAGCGGTCAAACCAGGTGTCGCCGAGTTCGGCCCGGCTGAGCCAGATTTGGATTTTGCCGTGTTCGTCTTCGATGTGGGCGAATGCCAATTTGCCCATCACGCGGCGGGCACCGACAATCCGACCGACCACGGTGACGCGTTCACCGCGCTCCATCATGCCATCGAAGTCAGCCAGCACGGCCGAAATGATGTGCGTGCGCTGGGCACGGGCGGGGTAGCCTTCGATGCCAGCGGCGCGCAAACGCGCGAGTTTGTCGGCGCGTTGGAGTTGCAGATCGTTGAGTTCCATTGCCTACTCGATTCCGTTCAGGGTGCGAGATGAAAAAACGGTACCCGCGAGACGGCGCTGCCGTCCACGAGTACCGTCGGACGACAATCAGCGAATGGACTTAATCGTGCACTTGGTCGGCCCGTTGGGGGTCTGTACGGTGACTTTGTCCTTGACCCGGCGGCCGATCAGGGCGATACCCAGCGGCGACTCGTTGGAGATACGTTGTTCTTTGGGGTTGGATTCGGCGCTGCCGACGATGCGATACGTTTCGGCATCGGTCTCGCCTTCGTACACAATCGTAACAGTCGAGCCGATACGGACTTCCTTCACGTCACCGGTATCTTCTTCGATGATCTGGTGTCGAGCAAGGATGTCGCGGATTTCTTTGATTTTGCCTTCGAGAAAGCCCGAAGACTTTTTGGCGTCTTCGTATTCGCCGCTCTCGGAGATGTCACCGAGCTCTTTGGCTTGATTGATGCGTTCTGCGACTTCTGCGCGTCCCTCGGTCTCGAGCAGTTTGAGCTCTTCTTCGAGTTTGATTTTGCCGTCGCGCGTCAGGTAGGTGATGCGGTCGCTCATGGTAGGGTTACCTCTCATGCCGGTCGAGAATGGCAAACAATAACAAAACTGAGAGGTATGCTCTCAGTTCAACGGTGAAGACAGGGCCATTCCTCACTGCAGTATAGCGCGTTTGTCACGGTTTTGCAATTATTGTGCATGTTTGACAGTCAGGCTGTGCATCTCGTACAATGCAGTGCATGCGGGAGTGGCGTAGTGGTAACGTAGGAGCCTTCCAAGCTCATGTCGAGAGTTCGATTCTCTCCTCCCGTACCAATTCATTGTCTGTTTTGTTGGGTTTGATTGACGATGCACCAGTTGCCGGACTCGCTGCGAGTGGCACCTGGTGCATTCTTTTTGTGTGCAAACCATCTGCATCCACACACGCGGGTATGATACGACAGACAACATCCCCGTTGCTCTCTACACCGCGATCCAATTGTCTTTGCGCACGAACGAAGCCCATCCATACTACCCCCAAGGGGAATAATCCTAGCCAATCGGACGCATCATGTGGGCGGGCTTGCGATGGATTGCGGTTCTCACGGAACGATTGTGGCGTGGAGTATGCTCGGCAGCACTGCAACAACATGCACGAATGAGACGAGTCTTGGGTTGCGTCGTTTGGTTACGGCACGTGCTAGAGCAGTGATACGGTCCTGCGTGGCTTGTGGATACTCGCGATATAGGCGGTCATGATCGTTTGGAAGCTGACGTTCATGTCGATCGGCAATCCAAATGCACCGGACTCTTCGAGGGTCGCAAAGCCGTGCACAATGCTCCGCAAGCCACGCAACACATGGGTCCGATCAGATCCAGACAACTCAAATGGAATAAGGATGCGCTCGAGTAGCTCCATCAGCGATCGGTTGGCTTGCACTAACTCGGGGTTCGGTTGGCTTTGGGGGTGGAGGGTAGCGGCGTAGATGCCCGGATTGAGGATGATGAAGCTCCGATAAGCCTCGGCAATGGCCAGCAACGCATCAGCCCCGCCGCGGCCGATGGCGGCGTCTTGGCAGCGCAAAAACAATGCCTGCGCACCATATCCGGCCAGTGCCGCCTGGAGCGCATCGAGCCCGTCGACATGATTGTAGAGCGATGGAATCTTGATGCCCAGCTCGGTGGCGATGGGCGCTAACGTCAAAGCCGCAAAGCCGTAGGTGTTGACATGCCGGGCGGCTGCTTCGACCACAAGTGCACGGGTGACGCGTTGCTTGGCCATGACACGCTCGCTATAAGAAAACTAATGTCTTTTGATTTTATATGAAAATTGTAAGTTTGTTGGCGGCGAGCTACGAGGTGGTCGATGGGCGAGTTGTAACTCGCCCATGATATGCTACGACTCATCGCTAAACGACACGTTAGAGCGAATTCTGCCCGAACGAACTGACAACCTGCCGCCTGGCTAGAACCAGCGAATCCCGCGTGCCATAGCCGGTGCCGCCACCAAGATCAACACAATCCCTGCGACTTGCACCCGCAAGCAGAAGCGAATGCGAGTGAATTCTGGGTCGGGGAGTGTGAGGACCGCGTCGTCGGGCTGCGTGCCCCATTTGATGTAGCGAATGGTGGGGTAGATAGACAACACACTTGCTGCAATCACGAGCGCAATTTTGACCCAAAACACGGCATTGTCGGTATAAAATGCATACCCTTTTCCACCATACACGACACGCAGAATGCCGACAACCAGCAACACCAATGCCGAAATCCCGTACCAGAGGTCGACCCGTTGCAGGTTTCGGACGTCGTTGGCGGGCATGGTTTGGCGGAACGTCAGCCACTCAAAGACCAAGCATGCTACCAGTGTGAATGCGGCGAAATGGTGCAAACTGGCGAGGAACGTGGAAAACATCATTGCGGCGTCCTTTCTTGAGAAACAAGAGATTACTGGCGAAAGTCTGATGATCGCGCGAACTGTCGCGCAATCCGATCACGTGTCAACGGCCCACCGTGGCCGACATGCCATCGTTGCGGAGCAACACTGAGCAGACGGGTGATGCTCTGATTGACAGCAGACCAATCATCGACGAAGTAGTGATAATTCGGTGTCGTCGGGCGAATCGCACCGCCCAACCAACCACCCATCATGACATCACCGACGATGGCATCGCCGTTGCCCAATACCAGAGAGATCGACCCTTTGGTATGCCCCGGCGTACACAAAATGGTGCCATTGATCCCATAAGGAGCGAGTGAGGTTTCGCTGTGAATCAGAATGTCAGGGGCAACAACCTCATAGGGTTTGACCATGAGGGCTGCGACCACCCGCGCTTCGAGATTTCGCGGTTTGACCATCCCATTGGTACCGGTGGCGAGCATTGTTGCATC
>CAIZHO010000499.1 GCA_903932805.1 uncultured Roseiflexaceae bacterium
CAGTGACTGCAGTGACGAGCGTTTCTTGCATTTTTGCAATGATTTTGGGGAGTCTTTTCAATGATTTTTCGTCAGGATAGAAATTTTCGCTGCTCCATTTCACCGCTTTGGGGATCGACTGAAACCCCTTGACGACGTCGTACTCGGTGACCACCACTGCAGCATACGATGCAATGAGAATACCGAGGCAGACGAGACCAACCACGAGCCGTTGGCGCATCAAAAAGTCGATGCTACGCATGGAGTTCACCGTCTGCGAGCATCAAATCCTGCGCTTCACTGCCATAGATTTGTTGGATGATTTCGAGGGTCAACAACGATGGCGGACCATCAAAAACGACTTTGCCAGCATTCACACCGATGATGCGATGCGCGTATTCGCGTGCAGCGTGGACCTGGTGGAGATTGGCGACAACCGTTATCCCGAGCCGCTGGTTAATGTCACGCAGAGTGTCCATTACGATTTTGGCGGCGTTGGGATCGAGCGACGCAATGGGTTCGTCACAAAGCATGAGTGTGGGGTCTTGGATGAGTGCACGTGCAATACCCACCCGTTGTTTTTGGCCACCGCTCAATTGACCGCATCGCTGATAGATTTGCTCCGAAAGGCCGACTGCTTGGAGCAATTCGTAGGCACGCATTTTTTCGGCATGTGAAAAAAGACCAAACGTACCACTCAATGACGATTTGTAGCCGAGTCTGCCGTGGAGGACATTTTCGATGACTGTTAGTCGATTCACGAGATTGTAGTGCTGAAAAATCATTCCAACGGTCCTGCGCAAGATACGCAGACCGCTGTTCGACACCTTGGTCACGTCTGTTCCATCGACAGATACGGTGCCTGACGTGACTGCAATCAAGCGATTGATGCATCGCAAGAGTGTCGACTTGCCTGCTCCAGACGGTCCGATGATGGCCACGAACTCGCCTTTTTCGATAGAAAATGAAACTCCATCGAGCGCGAAGGAGCTGCCACCATATGTCTTGCGGACGTTTTCGACATGGAGCACTGGCATAGGTGTACCTCGCTATATATGGAACCCACCGCGGCACAGCCGCGGTGGGTTGGGGGAGATTACTTGGACAGTGCGCGAATCGGATCAAAGAATGAATCTTCGACGACGATGAAGCGCTCTTCTTTGGTCTTCTTGAAGATGGGCTTGTAGCCTGCTTCGATTTCGGCCTTGGTTGCAAAAATCTTGGGGTTGTTTGCAACAGCGTCTGACGTCAACACGTCTTGGAGCTTCTTGATTTCTTCGGCGGTCAATGTGTTGCCGTTTGCGGCGAACGGTGAGTTGAGAACCGGGGTGACCGAGATGAGGACGAACTCTTTGCCTGGGAACTTGTCGAATGGCTCTGCAGCCTTGTCGATGACTTTGTAGGTCGAACCAACGGTGTTGGGTTCGCCTTCGCTCAATGCCGTGTAGTTTTCGACACAGGTGTCACAGAAGACCGCGACATCGGACTTGCCCGAAATCAGGTTGACTGCAGATCCCTGGTGTGAGCCACCGAATTGCACATCTGAGAACAGGCTATCTGGGCCACCTTCGAGCAAATCGTCTGCTACAAGCTCTTTCCACTTATCCTGAGCGGAGAAGACCGTGACAATGTTCTTTGCAGGAACCTTGAACCCCGAGGTCGAGCTGTTCGAGACGAACGAGAAGCGCTTGCCGGCGATGTTTTCGATGCTGTATACGCCATCTTTTTGATAGGCAGCTTCTTCGCCCTTGTTTACCGCAAACCATGCGTGATACAGAGCATCCTTCGCGGTGCCCGACGCACCACTGGTAATCATCAACGGCACGATAGCGTTGTTCTTGTTCTTGGCTTCGATGTAGGCCTGTGCGCCATAGAATGCCAGGTCGCCGTTGTCGTTGGCCAGTGCCTCGACCGCAATGATGTAATCGGTGGTCAATTTATGTTCGACCGGTCGTCCAAGGGTCTCGGTCACTACCGCACCAATGGCATCGCGTGCTGCTTCGAGGTCGCCGCCTGATTCGTTTGGCAACCAGACAATGACGACGGGCTTGACTTCTGCTGGTTCTTCAGGAGCTGCCGTTGGCTCTGGCACAGCAGTGGGTTCTGCGACTACTTCCGGAGCCTACGTTGGCTCTGCGGCAGGGGCAG
>CAIZHO010000500.1 GCA_903932805.1 uncultured Roseiflexaceae bacterium
GCATATGCCGGGTGTTCGGCGACCATGGTTTGGCGATTGTTGACGAAAATTTCGACCACAAACGCATCGATAAAAATCCGAATCTCGACATCTTCGTCCGCATCGAGTTGTGCCACGGCAAAAGGCGCTTCGGCGCTGCCCAGCCGGATCGTGCCGGTCTCGGGCCGGAAGACGAGCGGCAATCCATGCCCCGCACTATCTGCACACAGCACAAAACCGAATAACTTGCGCAACGCCTGCTGGCGCGTCAGGCAGATGCGGATTTCGACCGCCTCGTGTGCGTAATCGACGAGCCGCTGCACACCAACCGGGTTGCGCGCCAGATTCGTCTGCGGCGCTCCCATATCCACATCGTGACGCACGATGGGGCTGTGGCGCAGCGTCTGCAACTCGCGTAACGGCGCCATGCGCAGGGTGTGGTCGGGCGCCAGCCAGAGCTCGCGCGGCAGGGATTGGATGGTGCGTTTGTCCATCGTGCCATCGTCGCGGCCAAGGGTGGCGAGCCAAGCCCACATGACACGCCGACCGTCGGGGGTGAGCACGCTTTCGGGCGCAAAAAAATCGACGCGCCACTGTGCCATCCCAAACAGGCTCTGCTCCTCGCGGCGGACGTTCAGCCGGCCATGGGTGTGTGGCACAAATTGCTCTTTGGTCGCATCCCAATCGCCGATGTAGTAGCGGCAGCCGATGTGGTGGCTGATGCACAGCAGCATCCATTTGTCGCCGATGGGGAAGAAATTTGGGCACGAGATGTCTTCGCCGTAGGCTACATCGGGCAGATCGTGGGCCAAGAAGTCGCCTACCAACGTCCAGGTGCGCAGATCGGTAGATTTGAACAGTGGCGGGTTTTCGCCACCCGATATGGCGTAATAGACCCCATCAATCACGAAACAATCCGGGTCCCAGTGATTCATGTCGGCCGCGCTGCCATCAGGATTGTGCACTTCGATTGGGTAGGGTGGCTGCCAGCCGGTCAATTGACGGTCGGTGGCCAGCTCGAGCTGATTGCGGCCCGAACCCTGGCCGTGGTAGATGATGGCAGGTTGGCCGGCGTGCGTCACAAACCCCGTGCCGCTGAACATACCGTGCCCCGTGAATGCTGGTTGCAGTGTGGTCGGCTGCCACGTCCAATGCAGCATGTCGGGGCTGGTGACATGCACAAACGAAAACGATTCCTGCCCGCGCCACGGGTGCGCCAAAATGTAGTGCAGATGGTAGACCCCATCCAAGTACAATGCCGCATTGGGATCGCCGGGCAGGCTCGGGCCACCGGGGTGCATCAGGTGGTAGTGGAGTGGTGTCTGTCGCATTGTGGTTTCTTTTGGTAGGTGTGTTCGCGGTCATTGTACCCATAGACCCAACGCCAGCCCCCGGTACGGGGGTCATGCCGTGGGTCTATGGATATCGCCTATTCCTCAAACGGGCCGATGTGTTTCACCTCGAGTGCAAACGGGCCTTGTTGTTTGAATTCGATCAGCAGGCTCATCGCGCGGATGGCACTCGGGTCGACAGGCGGGGCCGTCACTTGCCGACCGAAGCTCGTCGGCACGAACGCGATCCAGGGCAGGCGGACTTCTTGCCAGGTGTCTTTTTCGGTGACGAAGGTTGCCTGATAGAGTACCCGGCGGGTGTCGTTGCGCAGGTAGACGCCGTATTTCTTGCCGTCGCCACGCACTTGGAGCTTGAGACCGTCGTAGAGTGCCATGGAGCGGGCCGGGTTGAAGTCGGTTTGAACCGTCGCAAAGCCGCCGTTGTTTTCGAAGCGGACCACCCCGCTAAATATTGCAGTCCCACTGCTGGTGGCGGTCATTGCACTCTCGCTTACGCCGCCCATGACACCGTCATTGACGCTATACCAGGAGCGGACAGCTTGTGCATCTGCAAAATCGATCATCGCCCACTCCTGCGTTGCGCCGCTGTTGCGGACGAAATACTGCGTGCTCATATACCGAGCGAGCCCCGGGAAACGACTGTTGATGAGTGCCAACCCGATGATGACACATGCCCCCAAAATCCAATAACGCATACGTGTTCCTTTTCTTTCGTTCTATCGTAGCGAATCTGGGTGAGGTGTGGGTGAGTATGGTAGTGTACGTCATCCGCGGGATTTCGTGCAGCATACCCTGCGCAAAAGTAGAGCAGCCCATTTAGTTAAATATTTTGTATAAAACGCAAAATCTTGGTGTATCCAAGCCAAACCATGTGCAGTAGTTCGCAGAAATGTAATGAAGTGAAAAAGATCGGAATGTGCGGGTATGACGTCCTGCGTGAGACACTATTTCTGATCATTTCTCACTGCGTGCTGCACGACGATGCAATTGCGTTTGATAATCTGGCGAAATGCAGAGTCCGTCGTCGCCCAGTCAATGACATCGACTTTGTATGGCAGGTCAGATTCGGAGAAATCGTCGACGAGGTTTCCATGTACTGCAATGGAAAGCGGTTTTTCACCTATGACGACAAGGTCGAGATCCGAAAACTCCTTGGCGCTACCGTTGACACGCGATCCAAAC
>CAIZHO010000501.1 GCA_903932805.1 uncultured Roseiflexaceae bacterium
ACGACCGCGAGATCGACAACGGGAGCGATGGTCATTGTCGGCGCTGGTATGGTTTCGGTCGGTGCGAGTTCCTCCACAGGAACCTCTGTCTCGACGATGGCGGCAGCTGCTTGTGTCTGCTGCTCTGCGTTGACTCTATTGATCACCGCGCCGACGACGACTGCCAAAAATGCCGTCAAGCAGGCCGTGATGATGAGTTTGATTTTGAGTGTCATGGGGTCCTCCGATGTATGTCTGTCCAGCATAGACGATGCAACAGTCGGAATAGTTCAAATACATGCAATGGGTACTTCACGCCGATGCGAACGGATTGGTTGAATCACCATCCACTCCCGTGCTTGTAGGAAGACACAGACCGATCAAGCCACCACACGATGCGGGTTTCTTGGTCCTCCATACGCTGATTGTGAAGCGGATCTGTGCGGTCACCTGTGCTTTCGTCGGTAGTTGTAGCAAACGGTGGTGCCTACTGCGTGAATATTCCAAACAATATCAAAACAGCTGGTTGTTCCACAGGGGTTTTGCGGTTTTTTCGACGATAGGAGGGAGCGCATTCTGTACAGATTCTGCACAATCCGGCAAATATCGCATATACTTCTATAGGAGTTACATACAGGTATTTTTGGTGTGTTTCATGCGGGCGTCAGTGCCTGGGTGTAAACCCATCCACAAGCGACATCACCTCGTTTGGATGGATTTCTCAACGCACGAGCAGTCGATTACATCCAAAAAAAACCGCACAACGCACTTCCATTACCGGGACTTGGTCGGTGTTCATGCCCGTCCTACGAAGTACACAAGGTACGGTGAACTGGTCTCCATGTGAATGTATCGTCTTCCATGCTGCAAGGTCTGACACAAGGTATTTCCAATGCTGAAGAGTTTGCGCAAGCCTTCGATGTTTCGTAGTTTACGGTTCCGCATGACGGTACTTAACGCAAGTACGACGGTCTTGTTGATTACATTTTTGCGCATCATGACGATTACGTGGCTGACCGATACATTTATTCAAAGTGCGGATGCGGTTCTGTATCAACGATTGAGTACCGAACTCGTCCAACGAACCCTGCCCATCCCGACGCGATTGACCAACTATCAGAACTATTTGAACGTCAACAACGCAGGATATCTAAGCAAAATCGAAGCATTACAACCGTTTTTGCCGTCCGACTCCCCCACATTCTTGACGTCTCTGTTCGCAAGCCCGCTGACCGTCGGTACCTACACGATCATTGCGAACAGTGATGGTCAACCCATACGCGACAACCGAGACGAACCCACTTTTCCGCTGAACAACGAAAGCATGCAGGCAGCGGTCGCATCCCCCGAGCATATTGATGTGCGTTCTATCATCGATGGCCAAGGGCGTGACATTCGGGTTGTATCGTTGTACATCCCTGAAAATCCGACTCCCTACATCCAGGTCGGTCGACCAATGGCAGACTATGTGTCACTCGAACGGCAACTGCGCTTTATCCTGCTGTATGTCGGATTAATCGGCATTGTTTTTGTGATTATCGCGTCTTGGATTTTATCGGGATATTTTGTTGCGCCTTCGGAACGGGCATACGAGCTCCAGAAGCGATTCATTACCAATGCGAGCCACGAGCTCCGCACACCGTTGAGTATCGTACGTGCGTCGGCACAACTCGCGTTGCAGGACACACCAAACGATCATCCAACCAGTGATTTGCTCCGTACCATCGTGACCGAAAACAAGCACATGACCAACATGATTGAAAATCTGTTGACCATTGCACGGACCGAACAGCGTATCCCGAGTGTCGACGCATACGACCTCATGCCGCACGTACGCGAAACAGTGAAAACGGTTGAACGCGGAGCACCGGGTCGGACCGTTCAAATGCTGTGCATCCAAACGACCATTATGAGCACATACGACCCACATTACGTCAATCACATTATCCGCATCTTGCTCGACAATGCTATTGCCCATACCCCGGCTACGGCAGAAATTGCAATTAACTGTATAGTTGCGCCAGACTCGATCGAAATCCATATCTCAGATACGGGACCTGGGGTGCCTCCGCAGCATGTCGACTCGATATTCGAACCGTTTGTGACCTATTCACGGGGGACGGGTCATCGGGGGAGCGGAATTGGCCTCAATATTGCCCAGATGTTCGCACGGGCAATGAACGCGCACTTGCGCTACCAATCAAATACTCCACATGGGGCGTGTTTTGTGTTGGAACTCCCGGCGTAACCTGAATCGGTGGATGTAAGGAGTGAACATGTGGGGTTTTCTGCTGTTGGGTCTTTCGTTTGGCCTACAAGCCAGTATGAATCCCGGGCCATCACTCACCCTCGCCATTTCGCGCGCACTCCGTAATGGCCCCCGGTCTGGGATGCTCGTCACCATTGCTCCACTGCTCACCGACGCACCCATCATCGCAGCGGCGACACTGTTGGTCGGCAGCTTACCGCCGACATTGTTTGGTTGGCTGGGCGTTTTGGGGGGCGCATACATCATCTGGCTGGGGATCCGGGGGATGCGAGACGCATGGTCGCGCACCATTGACTTGGCAACATTGAGTACCAGTCGCAACGCTACGGATGATGGCAGTCT
>CAIZHO010000502.1 GCA_903932805.1 uncultured Roseiflexaceae bacterium
AGAAGCACTCGCGGCCCATCCGAATGTTGTCTGCAAGCTCAGCGGGATGACCACAGAAGCGGACCATCAGGCCTGGACCATCGATGATTTGCGCCCGTATAGTGACCATGTGTTTGCGGTTTTCGGTGAGGACCGTGTGTTATTTGGAGGGGATTGGCCGGTATCGCTCCAATCCACGACGTATGGTGCGTGGGTCGACACGGTCGAGTCGTTGATCAGCCACCACTCTGCCGACGCACAGCGCAAGTTCTGGTCCGGAAATGCTCGACGCGTGTATCGCTTGGGATAATTACATGCACGCAAACGCCCCACGGCACGCCGTGGGGCGTTTGCCTATGTAGAAAGCTATTTCTTGAGGGTCGGGCGGTTCAAACCGAGGGGTGCGACTTCGGCGGGGGTGCGCATTTCTACCGCTGCTTGCGCGAGATACTTGCCCACCATGATGCCAAACGGCATGCCGGATCCGCAGAATCCACCGGCGGCCCAGACGCCAGGCATGTCGGGCATTGCATCGACAACCGGCACGTAGTCAGGGGTAAATCCCATCAGGCCAGCCCAACGACGCGTAATCGGAAGGTCTTTGAGTGCCGGGAACAAACGTGGAAGCACCGTGTCGAGGGCATTTTGCACTTCATCGGTGATGCCGATATCGTACATGTTTTCATCACGATTCGTCGCGGCAGCCCGCATGCCGCCGAGGACGATAGATCCGTCGAGCGTTTGTTGCCAATACTCGCCCGTCGGGGTCAAATCCGTACCCATTCCTTGTGCAAAGACTGGTTTGGTTGGTGCGGTATTGAGAATTTGTCCGCGCACTGGCGTGATGATGCCATGGAGTGCTGGGGCAATTTGGCGGCTCCATGCATTCAACCCGAGCACAACGGATTGGGTCTGGATGTTGCCTTTATCGGTGACGACCACCGGGTGGCCATCCCGCTGTTCGATGCGTTCGACCGTTGCAATACACAATTTTGCGCCGTGACGGACGGCAGCGTCGACAATCCCGCGCACCAATCGTCCCGAGTGGATTAATGCATGACCTGGGAAGTACGCAGCACCGACAATTTCATCACCGAGCGGTGTGTTAACCATACTTTGTAGGGCAGCGCGATCGAGTAACTCACCCGCATAGCCATCTGCATTGCGGGCAGCGATGCTGGCAGCTGCTTCGGCGTGATCTTGGGCAGAGATTGACAAATTAAGGGTGCCTGGTTCGCGAAAGTGTGCATCGATGCCTTCAACTGCGATCAGTTCGCGGGCCAGCCGTGCATTGAGCAGTGTGAGCTCGTGGATCTGTTGGGCGGCTTTTTTGCCCAACCGTTGCATCGACCCGCAATAGCCTTCGGCAGCGCCGGTGCCGATGAATCCACCGTTGCGACCGGTAGCGCCGTGGGCTGGATGCATTCGTTCAATTAAAACGACATCATGTCCTTGTTTGGCGAGATAATAGGCCGTTGCCGAACCGACGATGCCTCCGCCCACAACAACATGCGCCGCTCGTGCGGGCAGTGGTACCGATGGTGCATTCAAGTCCCATGTCTCTTGCCAGTACGATCGATTGCCCACGAGTGAACGGTCGACGGTCATACAAACTCCTTTGTTGTATCACAGAGTTAACGCATACCAATCAGTGAATTGACACCTACAACGCAGACACCTATGATAACAAGGTAATGGCTGGAAACGTCGTTCATGCCTTCCATCTGATTGCGCCATCATAGCACAAACGGTATCCAACCCCCCAGTAGTTCTACCTAGAAGGTCAAATCTGTGCACGTCACTCCACACAAGCTATTGCGCAACACTCTTCTGATGGTGTGTTTTCTCTTTGTTTTAAGTGCATGCGGCAGTGAAGCAATTGCACTGCGAGGCGTTGTGCGGGATGCCTACACGGATGCTCCGATTCCATCTGCAGTCGTCCAAATTGGCTCTTCCAAGACGATGTCTGCCGCTGATGGTACGTACAGTGTCGACCAGTGGCTGCGCCGACAAACATTGTCTGTCTCGATGAGTGATTACGAGACATTTGCACTCGACTTAAGCAAACGGACATTTCCGCAGACATTGACCGCTGCAGATACCGTTGTTGATGTGGTCTTGCGGCCAAACGTCATACGTGGCGTCGTGACCGATGCATGGTCAAACCAACCACTCGCCGGGGTTTTGGTGCAGGCGGGGACAACACTGTCGACGACGACAGGTATAGACGGAACGTACGTCGTTACCGGAGTCCCCGAGGCGTTTGCGTTGCAAGTACAGCTATCGGACTACGTTGCGCAATCACTTTCTATCGACAAGAAGACCACCGCAAACATATCGCTTATCAGTAGTGTGTTGATGGGTACGGTTACGGATCAATACTCCGGGCAAGCACTCGCAGGTGTGATAGTAACTGCGGGTGAGGTCACTGCTACCTCAGACAAGGCAGGTGCGTTCACCCTCAAGAACGTTACTGCACGGGCTGCGGTGACATATGAACTCGACGGCTACGCGAAACAAACGGTCGATGCATCTACAACGGCGGCGCTCGAAGTCACTATGCGACCGGACATCCTGAAGGGTGCACTAGTTGATGCACCCACCGAAAAACCGGTTCGCCATGCGACCATTATCGCTACC
>CAIZHO010000503.1 GCA_903932805.1 uncultured Roseiflexaceae bacterium
CAGTATTGCTGGCACGTGAAGCCATGCACGATGAACCGTTTTTGCATCTTGTGGGTGATCACATTTACCTCAGTAGCCAAAATCGTGGCTGTGCCCAGCAAATTATCGATATCGCCGAATCAGAATCTTGCGCGGTATCCGCGGTACAAGCCTCTCGTGAACATGTGTTGCCGTATGTTGGTGTTATTGGTGGCCGACCAGTTGCAGGCAAACCACAGCACTACACCGTCGAACGCGTCATAGAAAAACCAACTCCAACGGCGGCAGAACAGCATCTATTGGTGCCCGGATTGCGGGTAGGGCATTATTTGTGCCTGTTTGGGATGCACGTGCTCACTCCGACGATTTTTTCCCTCCTTGCCGCCGAGGAACAGCGTCGTCCCGCAGAATTGCTCCAACTCTCGCCTGCACTCGACGCGCTCGCTCGCCACGAACGCTACCTTGCAGTTGCCGAATTGGGGAAACGATATGACACTGGTGCGCCATATGGGTTGTTGGCTGCACAACTCGCGCTCGGGTTAAACGGGACTGACCGCGAAGAAGTGCTCGCTACAATCGCAGAGTTGTTGCTTCACCGCCGACTCGACTAAGGAGTGCCTGTGTCATTGCTTTGTAGCATCATAACCAGTCCCAACGAATCGGAGCGCAATCGAGCGTTAACCACAGTCTGTGCTGCACTGACGCTGACACAGCTCATGGGAGAGGTCGAGGCACTCGAAGCGTTTCGTCACGAACAGACGAATCTCTATCACCGCGTTCGGGCGTTGTTTTTTTTGTATGCTTTACACCGATTTATTCTCCCGGCACGCTACGATGCAACAGCCGCAATGACCATTCCGTACGATGGCTATGTGCATCTCTTAAATCGTCGTTTTGAAGAAGCGATTCATGTTTTTCTGGCGGCCTATCGGATGCATTCGTCGGACGCCTTATCGAGTGCGTTGGCTCAAACGTACCATCAACTCGCGTTTCAAACGCTTGCTGATCAGGTTCGCCAGAGTGTTCGTGCCGTCCGCGGCAATCAATGGATGTTCCGTATGGGGCACCCCGCGGACTTCCCACTGCGTGTTCGTACAGAACTCCGAGAGCGTGACGGAGACGGCTTGTTCCCCTTTTTGTTCGAGTCGACGCCGGTGCGCATGGATCTTTCCCATAGTGCATGGAGTGACATCTTCTTTTTGGGGATGGATTATCCAGCGGGTGCGCAGGTACTCAATATATCGGTTGACCTCGGGGTGCGCGGTCGCGATACGTTGACCAAACCTCCGGTAGAAGCATACATCCGTGTCATTGACGAGCCACTGTTACGCCTGACCAGCGTCGACCTTGGCAGCACCGCAGATATTACTACGGTTGCTGAAGTGTTCGATTTCGGGCGGGATTACTTGGGTCTGCTCAAAGCCGCGGTTATTGCTGCCGGAATCATCCCGCCAGGGATGGAGCATTCCAACACATCACTTGCTGATCTGCTGGCGAAACTCGTCGGTGCAGGCAATGGCCTCGAACTCATTTCTTCGGTGAATGATATCCCCAAGGGCTCGCGCCTTGCAGTATCGACCAATTTATTAGCGGCATTGATTTCTGTGTGTATGCGTGCCACAGGACAAACCGAATCGTTGACCGACGGGCTCCTCGAAGAAGAACGTCGCTTGGTTGCTGCCCGCGCAATCTTGGGGGAATGGCTAGCCGGATCAGGAGGTGGCTGGCAAGACTCGGGTGGGGTCTGGCCGGGCATCAAGTTTATCCAAGGCGTCGAAGCAGGCCCCGATGATCCGGAGTACGGCGTCAGCCGAGGCAGGCTTTTGCCACAGCACACGGTCCTCGACACAACAGTTGTTTCTGCAGAGACGCGCCAAAAACTCCAGAACAGCCTCGTCCTGGTGCATGGCGGAATGGCACAAAATGTCGGGCCGATTCTCGAAATGGTCACGGAGAAATACCTCCTTCGTGAGGCGGCAGAATGGGATGCGCGTCAAGATGCCATTCGCTACATGGACGAAGTGCGTGCTGCACTTTCTGCAGGCGATATCCGTCTACTCGGCGCAATAACGACCCGTAACTTCTATGGACCAATTCAAGCGATTATCCCCTGGGCGACTACACGCTACACCGAAGGATTGATCCGTGCGGTACGCACTCGCTTTGGCGATGCGTTTTGGGGTTTTTGGATGCTAGGCGGAATGTCTGGTGGCGGTATGGGGTTCATTGTCGACCCGAGCGTTAAAGAAGAAGCACAGCGTGCGCTCCAAGAAATCATGGATGCAGAACGCGACGCCCTCCAAGATGCCCTTCCATTTGCAATGAAACCGGTTGTCTACGATTTTTCGGTGAATGAACGAGGAACCTGGTCTGCGATATGCACTACGCACACGCAGTTGCTCCCAACTGGGTATTACGCACTGCATATGCCTCGCCTCTTACGTACTGATCCTAAACTGATAAATCCGACACGTCGGCTCGAACTCGACCGTTTTGGTGCTGCCTGCTTGACGCGTCCAGAACTTGCCCGAGTAGTACCCATGCTCTTCGATCAGATGTTACCGCACATGAGCAGTGCATCTGCGCATGGCACATCGCTTAACGAAGCACTCCAAGCCAATGGATTTGATCGTGAGTTGCATGAGCAAATCCGCGGCGATATGCAGGCAGGTCGCATCGGGTTGCTACAGAATCGCTTGCCGGTAAGTGCGACGATTCGCGACGTACTACCGACTGATGTGGTGAGTGCTGTTGCGTCGATAGAGCATGAGGCTATTCGACGTGGTGAACGTGCACTGCGCTCAGGCGAAGTCGCGGTCGTCACGTTGGCAGGCGGTGCAGGGAGCCGCTGGACGCAAGGTGCAGGAGTGGTAAAGCCATTACACCCGTTTGCCCAATTTGCAGGCCGGCATCGTACATTTGTCGATGTCCACATCGCCAAAAGTCGCCGGACCAGTCACGCGTATGGTGCATCGCCGACACATGTGTTTACCACGAGCTACTTAACCCATCGTCCACTGCAAACAGCGTTCGAGCGAAGTCGTGTGCATAATCTACCGTTTGCGTACCCGGGGAGTGTGTTGCTGTCCCATGGTCGATCGGTGGGACAGCGGTTTGTTCCAATGACACGAGATCTTCATTTCGCTTGGGAAGAAACCCCACACCAGCTCCTCGATATCCAAGCGCAGAAAATGCGTGAAAGTGTGCATAGTGCATTGTTGCAGTGGGCACGGAATTGCGGAGAAGGGGTTGATTACACGGATAACACACCATCTCAGTGTATGCACCCTATTGGCCATTGGTTCGAGCTGCCCAACATGTTTCGTAATGGGGTGTTCGCAGAAATGCTGCACAATTCGCCGAACATCAAGTATTTAATGCTCCATAATATCGATACTCTTGGTGCATCACTCGATCCCGGAGTGCTGGGTTTACACATCCTGCAAAACCGGGCATTGTCATTTGAAGTCACTGCCCGCCGACTTGATGATCGTGGTGGCGGCCTGGCACGGGTGGACAACCATGTTCGTTTGGTCGAAGGGCTCGCAATGCCACGTATTGAAGCTGAATTCCAATTGCGATATTACAACACGCTCACGAATTGGATTGATATTGATCTGCTGTTAGCAATTTTTGAGCTGACTCGAGACGACATTTCTTCACGACCAGACCGTGTCAATGCAGCAGTCCGTGCAATGGCCCAACGAATGCCAACGTATGTCACCATCAAAGATGTCAAAAAGCGCTGGGGAAACGGGCAAGAAGATGTGTACCCTGTTGCACAATTCGAAAAACTCTGGGGGGACATGACAGCGTTGCCGGGAGCGTATTCGGCATTCATCCATGTACCGCGGACGCGAGGCCAACAACTCAAAGACCAGGCACAATTGGATGGCTGGTTTCGTGATGGAAGTGCTGCCGCAATCGATGCGCTGTGCGCATGGCCAGAGGATTAGACGATGCAACAGAGATATCTTTTTTGGGATGAACTTCGCTCCGACCAAATCTCCGCTGCGATCACGCAGTTCGGTCCGGTTGATGCATGGATGGCGCTCAAACGAGCTCGGCCAAGCTCGCTGTTGACAGCTTGGGATGACCAAACACTGGTAGCAATTTCTGTGATGACACACGACCGCCTGGCGATACAAGGTACCGTCGTGGACGTGGCGACCATTCGTCGGCAGTCATATATTGCTATCTATGACAAGACTGCAGACGTCGAACTCACAATGATGCATGCTGCTGCAGCACACGACGAAGGAATCGGGATTGTATTGCGCACCGGAGATGCAGCGTTCTGGGCTGCATATGGGTTTGCCCCCATATCGTTCGAGGTCACCACAACATGGCCACAAACTCCCCAGATGTCTCGACCACAACCGGGAACCATCCAACGCATTGCTGCAAACAGCGATATTCTCCAACGGGTGAGCGACATTCAGCGTGTGCGACCGACCGGTACTGTAGATATCGTTGACTGGGAAGATATTGGACCCTCAGATTGGCTTCTCCTGAACAACCGTGACGGGCAGTTACGCGGTGCTGCACAGCTCGAAAGCACGGAACTGGGTACCGTTTGTCGACGTGCAGTGGTAACCGATGACGGCGCAGCCGGTGACCTCATTGATGGGCTGGTTGACACCTTTGGTGCGAGCAGACTGTCGTTCACGCTGTCTCCTGAACATCCCATCGTGCGGATGGCATTAGCAGTTGGTGCCGAAACTCGAATGCACGCCGCCCCTTCGTTTGGAGTTTTGGCTGGAATCATTGATTTGCCGACCATGTTGACGGCTTTAGTTCCTGCGTTTTCTGCACGCATAGCTGCATCGGGGTATGCTGTTTGGGTTGGTGGGGTGCGTCTCGAGATCAGCGACGAACGGGCAATGATCATGCTCAACGCTGGTGTCGTGACGATTATCGATGGCACGCGTGAAGCTGCGGTACGCATCCGCGGTATCGAACTTCCAGCGTTGGCGCAACTGTGTTTCGGGTACCGCTCGGTGAGTGCGCTCCGTAGGGCTGGTATGCTTGTATGTGACGATACTGAATTGCCACTCTGCGAGATCCTATTCCCCTGCATTACACCCGTATTGCCGTTTTTTCGGTCGTAAGATTGGTGTTGTACCCACGGCACATGAGGGCATAGATGTCAGACGTAACCGTACATGATGCAATTCGACTGGCACTTCCTATCGGCACCACAGTGTTGGCCGGTGCACAGAGTTTGCATCGATTAATCAGTTGGCCTGTGGTTGCACGTGCTGTTGCACCATTGTTTACTGATTTACGAGGGAACGAATTCGCACTTGTTTCTATACGGTCGCTCCGAGATATCGATCCACCATTATCTCTTAGTACACTTATCGAACGCCTTGTATCGGTCCCCATAGCGGCACTCGCAGTTGTTGGGAACGTCGAAGAGGGTGCGATTGCGTTAGCCGAGTACAACGGTCTGCCATTATTGAATCTCGCAGACGATGTAGACATTCGTAACGTCGACCGTGAACTGCAACGGTTGGTGAGCGATTTCGAAGCGCAAACTGATCGCAGAGCCGCACAAATAGCGCTCGAAATGGGTGAACTCGCACTCTCCGGTGCGGGCATCCCTGCTATGGTAGACGTCTTGGCACGACGCACCGGACGATTTGTGTCTGTGTATTCTGCCAAAAGCGAGCTCGTCTGCGCGGATACGGTGCGGAACAAAAACACCAACATTCCGGATTACATCCCTGTCGAGGGATTGTGTGTGCTCCATGGTTTTCAGTTTTATTGTGAAGTTCTGCGCGCAGGCGAACAAATTCTTGGATATGGCGTGATATTTGGTAGCTCATTAACGCCGTCAGACAAAGCGACCATCAAACGAGCAACGATGGCCCTCGCGCTCGAATTTACCAAAGCATCTGCGCTGCGTGCAGCCGAAGCCCGCTTTCGCGGTAACTTTGTAGAGCAAGTCCTGTCGGGGCAGCTGATCGATCCACTGACCATCCAACAGCGGGCGCGTGAGTTTTCTTATGATCTCAAAAATCCTCAGCGTGCAACACTCTTTTGTACAGACACGCTTAACGTTATGCAGTTGCAGACCGTTTTCGCAAAAGTACTCATGGAGCGGTCG
>CAIZHO010000504.1 GCA_903932805.1 uncultured Roseiflexaceae bacterium
ACGCTGCCTGGCTCGTCGCACACATCAATCACCCGATGGTGACCGCCTCGGGTGATCCGACCCAAACCGTCACCTATCTGCAGTCACTCGTGCAGTCAGGTGACGTTGTGATTACCCTCAGTGCAGGCGATGGCACTACCGTTGGTCCGGCACTGCTGGCGGCACTCGGAGCAAGGCCATGAGCATGCCAGAGCTCATCTTGACGGAGTTTGTCCCACTCGCTGCACTGACCTCGTGGCGTATCGGTGGCGTGGCGCGTTACCTTGCTACCGTGCGTTCACCCAAGGGGGTCGCCGAGGCGATTGCCTTTGCTGACTCGCGCATGCTCCCCGTTTGGATCCTCGGTGGCGGGAGCAATATGCTGATTAGCGACGATGGCTTGCCCGGGGTCGTCATTCGCATGCGTGATATGCATATTGACATAACAGCTGACTTTGATGCTGCAATCGTCCACATCGGCGCCGGGGCACCCATGGCCGGCACGGTACGCCAGCTCGTCAATGCGGGCTGGGCCGGCATGGCATGGGCCGAGGGGTTGCCCGGGACGGTGGGTGGGGCGGTCTACGGCAACGCAGGGTGTTATGGTGGTGCGATGGCAGATACCGTACAATCGGTCGACCTGTGGCGTGCGGGCAGCATCCAGACTGTTCCTCCAGCAGTGCTCGGATTCGGGTATCGGACCAGTGCGCTCAAACAGCACGCCGTCCCACATCTGGTGCATGGGATGCACGCGGGGGATATACAGCCCATCGTCGTTGGAGCAACCATTCGGTTGCAACGCGCCGATCAGCAGCAGCTGGCCCAACAGATGGCTGACACCGCGGTCCTGCGCAAAAGCAAGACACCGCAAGGGTCGTCATGTGGGAGTGTTTTCAAAAACCCGCCTGGGGATTCTGCTGGTCGTTTGATCGAAGCCGCAGGACTCAAAGGATACGTAGTGGGGACCGCTGTGGTCGCAGAGCGTCACGCAAATTACATCATCAATCGCGGTGGTGCGACGAGTGCCGATGTCCGATCGCTGGTGGCGCACATCCGCGCCACGGTCGCTACACAGAGTGGTATCACCCTCGAACCCGAAGTACAAATTCTGGGCGAAGAATGGCCGTTCAACGCCACATAGAGGAGTCCCCGATATGAACCGTATTCGCATCGGCGTGATATTTGGTGGTCAATCGAGTGAACACGAAGTGTCGCTGGTGTCTGCCCGCGCCGTCCTCGCTGGTCTTGATCCGGCTCGGTATGATGTCGTTCCCATTGGGATCCGCAAAAACGGCCAGTGGCTGGCCGATGGTGATGTGCTTGCAACGCTCGAAGCCGAGTCCGACGTGGCACTTCTGCCGGGCGGCGGTTCCCATGTCAAGGCACCCGCACAGCCTGCCCAAATGACCGCTTCGCCGCTGGCAATCATCCGCGGTGAATATGCCGCCCCCCATGCCGTACGAGGGCTCGATGTGGTGTTCCCGGTATTGCATGGTCCAATGGGCGAGGACGGCACCATTCAAGGGCTCCTCGAACTCGCAGGTATCCCATACATCGGTTGTGGAGTGCTCGCGTCTGCGGTCGGAATGGACAAGGCAATGATGAAAGCCGCCTTCACTGCAGCCGGTTTGCCAGTTGTGCCATGGCAGTTGGTACGGACCCACGAATACAACGCAGATCCGAACGCCTGTGTGGCACGCCTCGAGGCAGCCCTCGCCTACCCGATGTTTGTGAAGCCTGCCAATATGGGCAGCAGTGTCGGCATAAGCAAAGTAAAAACCCGCGCAGAATTGATTGCTGGC
>CAIZHO010000505.1 GCA_903932805.1 uncultured Roseiflexaceae bacterium
CCTGGCCCATCCATATGCGCAATCTCGTTGTCATTGCACTCACCGCGATGGTCGTATCGGGGCCGTTGTTGGTGCACTACTTCGAACAGCCCGATCAGTTTTGGTCGGTCGTACGGCGGAGCTCAATCATCGTCCGTGAGGCAGACGGGACCACCAACATCGAGCGCTGGGCCGCCGACCACGAACAAACGGTAGCCGAGGTCGTGGTCCGCAATATTGCCTATACCATGCAGGCATTGTTCTGGGGACCAGTCGAGGGGTGGTTCGGCACTCCGCGCGCCGTCCTGACCATCCCGCTGTCGGCTTTGGCACTCATCGGCGTTATTGGCATGGTGGTCCGTCGCCGCGACCGTGCGGTGTTCGCCGTCGTCGCTTGGCTGGCTGTGTTTTGTGTGATGTCGGCGGTGAATTGGCCGATCGCGGCAGGGCAGCGCCTTGTCTCGTTGCTCGGCATCCTCGCCTTGCTGGTTGGGTATGGAGCGAACATCCTCGCAGACATGCTACGCAAATACGTCAACCAACGCGCCATCGCACTCGTCGTGTTTGCGCTGGTGAGTATAGGCGGGGTGATGAGCCTCGATCACTATTTCAATACATTTGTCAAACGCGAAGCCGGCAGAGGCGACCCGCATCTCCACCGCGCCGGGATTGTCGCCCTGGTTGCTCAGCAGTTGCCCGCGCACACCTGGATCGACGTCTATCGGTCAGATGTGTTCAACTATGAAAGCACCCCAGTGCTGCAGTTTGAATTGATGCACATCGACGCGAACATCATCGAGGAACCGGCTCCCGATCAGTTATTCGCACCAATCATCATCTATCCGATCGAAGCAGCGAGTCGGGTCATCCGTATGGACAATTACGTCGAGTACCGCGTCCGTACGCCTGAAGGTGACCCTACGCTGATATTCGCTGTCCGCGACGATGCCCCCTGGGCAGCAGAGATTATTCGGAACGTGATCGAAAACAATGAGTAATGAGTAATTAATCTTTGGCAGATTGTCACTTCAACTGCGACAACGCTGTAAGAAATAACTGACTCGTCGATCGCCACTGATGACATTTCCGAGGACGGCAATTAATCAGCGCAACAGCTGATGAGAGCTGCTGATTTGAGACGGTAGTAAAATCCGTTTCCTTTGGGTAAAACTCGCGCAAAAGCCCATTGTGATTCTCGATGCTGCCACGTTGCCAGGACGAATAGGGGTCAGCAAAGTATAGCTTGATCTGCAGGGCTTTGGTGACTGAGGTATACGTCGCAAATTCCTTGCCACGATCGACGCTGAGCGAACGAACTGCCCCAGCTGGCAATGAGTCTACGAAAGTCTGTATCGCAGTATTCATTGCTGCTGCGGTCCGGTTTGGCATCTGAATAGCGTAGAATTGCCTCGTCTGGCGTTCCAGGAACGTCGCCACACATGCACCACGTACCCCGCGAGGCGAGACGACCGTATCGGCTTCCCAATGGCCAAACTCGCTGCGATTCTCGACTTCCGGCGGACGATTGTGAATCGAATCGCCGGTCGCAGCAATGACCTCACGCATACTCGAACCGCTACGCATGCCTTTCTGACGTAGGACACGTGTGTTGAGCACGTTTTTTTGCCCAGCCTGGTAATGGAAAAGCTTGCCTGCATACAGCCAGCGATAGATGGTCTTAAACGATGCCATTGGGATGCCGTGGAGCCAGCAGTACCCGTCGATTTGTTCTGGCGACCACGTACAACGAAGCAGCGCACTGATATTCATCGCCATGGAGAATGAGTACCGGCCTTTGGAGCCAGAGTTTTTTCTGCGCGTCTTGGCGGCCGTCGCAGCACCGGTCGCGCTGTACACACCGTCAATGGTCCCTCTGGAACGTTCTCGCGCGATTGTCGATGGGTGCCGTTTCATGGCAGTAGCAATGGCGCGAATGCGCATATTCATCCCCAAAAACCCAGCAAGTTGCTCACGTTCAGCCATGGTAAAATGTTGGTACTCCACTGCGGTTCTCCTGTACGTTGTTTTGTAGTAATCTCATTGTACAGAGGCTTCGGTGGAGTATTTATTTCTTTCCAATCATGTCGCACTTGGTATGACAATCTACGAGTTACTAATTACTAATTACTCATTCTTCCTACTCTGCCCAGCGCTTGGCGAGCGCAATCATCACGTCGCTGCCGCGTTCCATGTCTTGGACGGTGACCCACTCGAGCGGGCCGTGTGCATTGTGCCCGCCGGTAAACACATTTGGGGTCAACAGGCCGCGCTCGGTCAAGCGCGAGCCATCGGTGCCACCACGCACGGGTTCGTCATACGACTGCACGCCCACATCGGCACAGGCGGCCCGCAGTTTTTCCATGATTTCGGGGCGGTCACGCAGCCAGTAGCCCATGTTGCGGTACGAAGAGCTGATGGTGCAGTGGATCTCGGCCGTGGGGTAACCAGCCTGCAGTGCAGCACAGATGAGACGCAGCATTTCGCCTTTGGCGGCGAGTTTTTCGTTGTCGTGATCACGGATGATAAAGCGCACCGTCGCACTGGCCGTCGACCCTTCGATACTGGTCGGATGGATGAAGCCGACACGCCCCGTCGTGCTTTCGGGAGCGGCAAACTCGCGCGGCAACATACCCAGCAACTTGCCGGCCAGATGCACGGCGTTGACCATCCCATAGGCATGGGCGGTGCCCGGGTGCGTCGACACCCCGGTGATTTCGACCACAGCCCCATCTGCCGAGAATGTCTCCCAGCTGACTTCGCCGACCGCGCCACCATCAAACGTATAGGCAGCGACGGCACCGAGTTGCGCGATGTCGAGATGATCGACGCCATGGCCTATTTCTTCGTCGGGGTTAAAACAAATCCGGATTGGCCCATGAGCAATCGTTTTGTCGCTCAGCAACCGCGCGGCTGCCGTCATGATGATGGCGATCCCGGCCTTGTCGTCGGCACCGAGCAAGGTCAAGCCCGACGCGGTTATCAGGTCCTTCCCCACTGCGGTGAGGATGTCGGCGTACATCGGGTTGCTCGGATCAATCACCTGACGCGGGTCATCGGGCAACACAATGGTCCGACCATCGTAGTTGGTATGCACGATGGGCTTGACGTTTTCGCCGCTATAATCCGGCGCCGTATCGACATGCGCGAGGAACGCCACGATCGGCTTATGCTCGAGCCCCGGGGTCGCGGGGATCGTCGCCATGACATAGCCGTGTTCGGTAATGACCACATCCTGCGCGCCCAGTTCGGTCAGCTCGTTCTTGAGGAGGCGCAGCAAATCCCACTGACGCTCGGTCGATGGGTAGGTTTTGGAATACGGGTCGCTGGTGGTATGGATTTTGACATAGCGCAAAAAGCGCTCGCGGAGTTGGTGTGGCATAGTCGGTCATCCTTTCGCTTGTGCAATGCCGTTATTATACTCGCCTCGTCACCGAGGGGCGGATTGTATAATGGTCCCACATCACAGACAAG
>CAIZHO010000506.1 GCA_903932805.1 uncultured Roseiflexaceae bacterium
CAAGTACGTCGGGAAAAATCCGATCTGCAGGAAGAAAGTGTTTGATTTCAGCGCTGGTAGCCGCCAGCTCATTCTCCGGATGAGTTTGGCGCGATGGTGGGCCGCGCCAACAGACCAAGAAAAGTTGTGTTACGCAGACCTTTCTTCGGCCTGGGCTGCTACAGAAGACTGGAGTGAGTTCGTCCTCCTCGAATGCGACGCACCAGGAGAAGACGGTCTATGTTCGTGCGAGGTTGTACCAGCTGACGAGGGGTACAAATGGCTTTGGGGGCTACAAGAGCCTGTAGACCCCAATGATGATCTCCCATTTTGAGCGTTTTTCATGTGGTTTTTAGTACAAGACTGAGATCTTCGGCTTCGTCAGCATCAAGAAAAATGCGCATGACATTGACGTTGGCGGCGCCTGCCTCCCGGCGAGGCAGGATTCCTGCATCTGGCAATCGGATTGCCTTGAGCAACTTGATCGAGCGCGATTTGGTTGACGCGAATCCTGGAAGGATTGGCTCTGCCTGAATCTGAACCCGTTGAAAATCTTCCCAAGGAAGGCGCAACGGTCCGTCATCTGTCGCCAAGCCTGGTACTCCTGCCATTGGGACAATCCTCAGATCTGCTGCGGCAATAATCGGAGGATTCTGAATCGCCAGCGCCAAGATGCCGGCAGCATGTCGTAACAGGGAAAACGTCATAACCGTCTGCTGCTCGCCGGTCACGTCGTCAACCGCACCACCAATCACGCACACCACAGCCTGGTCCCCTGGAGTGCGAACAACAGAGAACCCTCGCAGGGCGGGCAACGTAAAGCACTCGTCGTCGTCGCCGATCCCAGTGACCGCGTGTCGTAAGACCAGTCCGCGTGCCGTCGTACTCATTGCAGGGATCCTACTCGCCAGGAGCGGTGACCGGCACCGCAGGAGCGGACACCAGCGCCCTCAGGCACGCAGGCACCAACTACCGGTGCGTCGGCCACCACTCCCCAGCTCAGTTGACAGCCGTCGTCCGCCGCCGACGGTACCGTCATGTCTTTTGCCGTCGATCCGCGCGGAGTGCTCCTTGAACCAGCTGTCGCCTTGCGCGCGCTGTGCGCGGAGCCCCGCGCAAACCTGATGGCAGAGGACGCCTGGAAGGCACGCGCAGGGGAGCTCTACGGGCGCCGTGGGCCGTTCTGGGCGGCGTGTGGCGTCTGCCTCCGCTCCCTCGACACCTCGCGGTACAACGTCGGTGTTGACTTGATCCGCCGATTTTGCGGCCGCCCTTGTCGGGACTGGGCCGCGGACAAACGCCGCAGCGCCGAAATCGGCTGGGTGTTGTGCGTTATCTGCTCTACTGGATTTCGCCCACTCACAAGCCGGGATCGCGACCCACGACTCGCACTTTGCCCGCCCCCACCGCCCGCGGGCCGCTTTGCCGAATCGCCCTGTGCGTCAGAACTGCGCGCTCGACTTCGGCGGGAGCAGCGACGGCGCTACCGCAACCGTCTGGCCGACGCGCGCCGGTACTTGCGCGCTCAAGCAGGAGTGAATCACCCATGAATCTATTTGATCAGCTTGCCGAAGGCGGTCCACTGCAATACATCGTTGTCAATCGCAGACTGCAAACGCTTGGGGTCTGGGACCCATCGACACGCACCCTCCGCATCCTCACAGCAACGGGGATCGTCATTGACGAGATGCCGTACCACGCAACGCTCGAACTGATGCCGACGAGCGACCCGGAGTTTTGGCCGATGCTTGCCGACCGCATTCGGCGGGGTGACTTGTGAGCGATGGGCGGCCACGAGATCGATTCATTGAGAAAGTTGGCTGCTTCCTGATCGCGATCCCCGTCGGTGCTTTCATTGTCACAGCAACCGCAGAGTCCCTCGGCATCCCGCCGGCGGGGGTCTTCGTCGGCGCTGCGATCGTCGCCTTGGTTGCAGGCGGGTTTGGGTCGAGTGCTCGCGCTACGCACGCCGCTCCATCGAGCGGGGGGTCACCGCCAGGCCAACGCCCCGCACCACGACGCAGTGCATATGAGCAGATGCGCGACATTGTTGAACGCTACGAGAGCGGCGAGATCAGCGCGGAGCGCCGAGACGAGATAGTTCGCACCTTGCGCCGGTAGGTTCCCACGGTTGGCCTGGAGCCAAGCGCGCTCAATCTATTTGTGAATCAACCAATAGATGAAAGCGCGCACCGTGCTAATCCTCTTCGCTGCTGCAGTTGGCGTTGTAAATCTCAATCGATAGCGCCGCTTCTGACCTCCCCGGACGAACCCAACAGGCACTTGAACCTAACGATTCAGAATAGAAGTTGTGGACAGCCACAACGAGCTTCCCATTAGAGTCATTGCAGATCAACGTTGAGTTGCGGTTCGCCTCCTCTGACAGCTGCCCGCTGTCAAACCAGTTTAGAAACGTAGTTCCGTCAATACTCGTTGCTTCACCGGTATTCCAATCTTCATGGTCTAATACCGACTGCGTCGGGTCGACCCCAGAAGTGCGAAGTGCACGTGCGTAGTCTTTAGCGGTTGGACCCATTAGTAACCTCCTCTTTGATTTCTTTACACCTATCGCCCATGAAATCTCCGGCGAACACGCCTGACTGCCATCAACATGGCAACACGCGTTCTAAGTACTTGTCGATGTTTTTATGGAGATCATCAAGCGAGATGCCGAATGTTTGTTGGCTGCGTTGATCTAAGTATGCATAGTCACTCAGGCCCCGCTGCGTTTGGTATCCACTCGCCCACGTGTAGAACGCGTCCCATCCGTAGGTTCCGATGACATACTCCGACGCTAAAGCGCCAAGCGAATAGACCATTCCGTTCCACCACTTCCCGTCCGCGCTCTCCCACCAGCCGCTCAGCTCAGCGATGCGGGGTGGCCCACTTTTTCCGTTGCGGGCAATCTCTTCACACGAGTAAGTAACCAACCCTTGGTCTCGCGCCTCCTTGTAGCTCACCATGCCTTGCATCGCAGCTGTGAGGTGGCCGATGTAGGCAGCGCCACCCTCACCCCACCAGAGCGTGGCAGCCTGGGATTGGTTCGTGAACTGCGCCAAATGGAACAACTCATGGCTTGGCGTCTGAAACGTGGGATTTAGGGCGGCGTAAGGATCCTTGGAGCGCAGCTCGTCTCCGTTACCCATATTCAAAATCAGATAGTCATACTTCGGCGACTTGGCCTCTAATATCGTGGCTCCGTAGCCCGCTCTGCTGTACACACCGGTCCAGTCTGCATTTGGTTTACAGGACCATTCATACCGTTTCACGCCGTCGATCACATCTGGCGCTGCGCTCTCTTGCTCTAAGAACGCGACGAGTTCGGTACACATTGACGCAGCACTGGTCTTGTAAAAGACGGCGATTGGTTTGGTGCTTTGGAGGAGATCACCAAAGACACGCGTTGCAGCCGTGAGCGCATCGCTGTACCACTTTTTTGTCAGCGCTTCTTGGGTCGTTGTTAGTCCTTCTGGTAACGAGAAGTAGAGCTCAAAATCAGCGGTTGTGGCACAGCGTTTCATATAACGTTCGGTCATCGCTTCGAGTGCGGCAACCGCCTCCGCAGGCCACGTTGACGGCGGGCTCTTTGGCGCATTACAGCTGTTTTCAGCCGAGGCAGACGGTGACGACGATGGCGATGGGCTACTGGCAAGCGACGCACTCGGGCTGGACGAGCTACCGGCGGATATCTGACTGCTGTTGCATCCAGTGACCGCGACGGTCACGCTCAAGAGCGCAAGAATCGCAGTTCGAGCGATCACAGCATCTCGCCGCAGAATCGACACTTCCGTGCTGCAAGCTGGATGGTCTCCGCGCAGTAAGGGCAACGCTTCGTTGTTGCGTCCACGAGATCTTGTGCCGCCTGGGCATGAGCGAGTGCGTTTGCGCGTGCGGCTGCCGCGTTCTGAGCCCCAAGCTCCTGGGCGCATTTGGTCATATGGGCAATCGCTTTGGTTTCAGAGCCTGGGCAACCACAAATGGTGATGTCCCAGCATTTATGTTGACCGGGACGGCCACCTTCCCACTCATCGCCCTCAAGTGCATTCCTATTGCAGCAACGGCTTGTTCCAGGCTTGATTTTGTAGCCGCACGCCATTGTCCCCTCCCTTCGCGATAGATGCCTGCCGTCAATGAGAGCAAGATACGGCGGGCATAAGAGAACCCGTGGTGCTGTTGCGAATCAGACTCAGGTCTTGCGCGCTCGCCCCTTGCCTGCGACCGAGAAGGCCTGCCGTGGCTGCAATGGCTCTCGAGCTGAGGCAGCGACCTCACGGTCGCGCCCCTGCACAACACCCGCATAGCGTCTGAGCAGCGTCACAGGATCCTTATGGCCAACACGGGCAGCAATCGAGACGACGTCTTCGCCCAGCGAAACCAGGTGGGTGATGTGCAACCCCCGCAAATCGTAAGCCCGCAACTCGGAACGCTTCTTACCAGACGTCGTTGGCGAGACGCCACGGGCATCCACGCACCGTCGGAACTCCTTGCTGAGTTGCTCTGGGTTTACGAATGCTGCGGGATCTGAAGGTGCAGGGAAAAGCCACGCGGACGCTGGACGATGGGCAGTTGCTTTCTGCAGCCGAACGATCAGCTCTGCCCCATTTACGGCAACTTCTCGCGGGCTGAACTCGTTCTTGCCGCCCGCGATGTACCACCGTGATTGCGGCCGTCCCGAAGCATCCTTGGTCGGCCGTGACTTGATGGAGCGGCGCACCGCAATGGTTGCTTCGTCGACAGAGTGGCGCGTGATGTCCCCAACCTGCAGTGCCAGAAGCTCGCCTGGGCGCATACCTGTCGACATCATCAAGATGAACGCATCCTGGAGCGGAGATTGAAACACCGCTGACCGAACAGCGCGCATCACCACAGGCCCGTTCTTGATAGTTTTGATCCGCGGCGGTTGAGCGCGACCAGGAACCCGTGCGAGGTGGGCGACATTCATCAACACAATGCGCTTCCGCATCCCCGCGTTCAGCGCGGTACTCAACACGCGCCGCAAGTGCATCACCGATTGCCGCTCCATCGTGGTGGAGAACTCACCGAGCTGGGCCTCTACTTCGTCGACTTCCAGTGCGGCAATCAGCCGCCCGCCGAGGGGCGACGCCGCCCAGGTGCGCGAGGCCCAGCGATAGAAGGTGAGGGTCTTTGGTTAGACGCCGAGCAGCCCCTCCAGCCAGGCCGGCAGCCAGTCCCGTAAGCGCACGCCCC
>CAIZHO010000507.1 GCA_903932805.1 uncultured Roseiflexaceae bacterium
CCAATCGAGTTCGTTCGAGGAGCCTGCTGGCCACGAGAATCCCGCCAAAGTGCTCGAAGATGCCACGATTACGGCTGATTATGCAACGATTGACAGTTTTGAGTTGAACCCCCAATCAATACAACTCCCCGAAGGGAACAAGATTACGCCAGAGCCGGTAGAACTGCCCAACGGGTATGTCCAAACCGGAAGCTATATTTTTTCATCGGAATCAGCAGCAACACAACCAAACGTCGGTGATATCCGTATTTCGTATGTTGTGTTGCCCGTCGGCAAAACTGTTACTGCGTTTGGTGCGAAGCAGGGTAGTGCAATAGTGAGCACCACCGTCGAAAACGAGAAGTTCTTTCGCATGTTTGCGGGAACGCACACCGAAGCGTTAGAGACGATGCACGGCGAGTATGTTTTGACTGTTTGGCTTTTTCGCGTGCTCGGTACATTTGCTATCTTTATGGGGTTGCAGCTCATCGTACAGCCGCTGGCGCGTATATTGGGTGTCATCGGGATTCTCGGCAAAGCGGTCGAAGGAGTCACGGGCTTTATCAATGCACTTATCGCATTGATCATGGGGACGACCATTATCATTGTCAGCCAAATTGCGCACAACATCTATTTGCTTATCGGGGTGCTCGTAGTCGTTGGTGGCGGAGTATATCTGTACTTGCGCCGGCGCAACAACGGCCCGACAAACGCAAAAAGTACACCAGTGGACGCTACTGAAGGGAATGGTGACGGTGTCGACACCTCGCCACCACAAATGACCTAAGCACGTCCGTGTGTTTGACGCCCCTGTGCATACTGCACAGGGGCGTCTCTCTATCGCGTGGGGACGGAGCGTCTGCGAACACCTGCTGGACCTGGTCTGCAGGCGGTTTGCACGCCGCAGTACGGCATGCGGGTGTCTGTGCGCGCGTTGACAGTCCAGCACCGCAGACGTCGGCAGGGTCCGCACCGCAGCGCGGGGCGGCCTTCCCATATTGGCTGTTATGGGGTGGGCTCGATCCACTTGCCTTGTTCTTTTTTGATGCGCATGTGGATGCCCTGGAGAGCGATAAACGCCGGGCGTGGGCTCCAGTCAGGATTGAGGATCCCAAACGACGCTTGCTCGTGAATAGGGTTCCCTTGTTGGCCCCACAAGACGGCGAAATTCATATTCCAAAGGAACATGACGCCGATCCATGAACGACCGACCTCATCACGATACGACTGAGAGACCATTTGCGTCGCATCACCGATGAACTTGGCCTGATCCTCCATACTGACTACATTCCCGTATTCGTAGCCTGGCGTATTGTTTGCGGTAGCCCAGCCGTACTCGGTGAGCCATATTTGTTTTTCGGCGAGACCGCTGTCGACCATCGTCTGACGGACGCTTTCGACATGGCGAAAATAGTGGGTGGGGTGATCGTTCCAGCCGACAGGATTGCCTGGTTTATCGGGATACAGGGTGTCGGGCGGATTGGCGGCAGCACCGGGATGGACACCTTGAGCATCAAACGAATTTTTGACTGCGCCGTTTTTGTACGCGTAGAGTTTGGACAAAAAGAGGGTGTCGTCCATGGCGAGATTGACATCATTGACGCCCGTGGACGACGGTGCCGCTGCGATGACATAGGTGAATGAGCGGACTGCCTTGATGCGCTTGTAGGCTTCGATGAGCATTTCGGCGTAGTGGGCGATGGCAGTTTCATCGATACGGCCGCCGTTTTCGATTGCGAGGTTAGGCTCGTTCCATATTTCAACCGCGGTAATCAGGCCACCGTAGCGCTGTACCATGTTTTCGACGAAGTTCCCGAACGGGACGGGATCCGCAGGGATGCCATGGTTTGGTTCGTAGAAATCAGGGGATTGCACCACACTAATCATGAGTTTGATGTTGTGCGCTGACGTGTCTGCAATAATACGGTCTACCTCGTCCCAATAATATACGCCAGGGGAAGCCTCGATATCCTTCCAATGAATTTGTTGGCGGATCCAGTCGAAACCGGCTATTTCGGTCAACGTCAGGACACGTTCGCGATCGGTGTAAAACAAATGTTCAACAACTCCGAATTCGACTTCATCGATACGTGGGAAATTCCCGAGGGACTCGAGTTGGGATTCTACTTGATCCGAAGCGACCGATGTGGCAATGAGCCCACCAGGGTTCAGTGTTGGTACGACAGGCACACTGGGTTGCGGTGTGCTACAGGCAATCAGCACGCCTATACACACCAACAAAACCAGACGATGCGCAACACTACTGCTCAGCAAATCGGTCTTCCTTGTCGCATGCGGCATTGCACCATCGTGATGAAGAAAGTATACACTGCGACGCATCAGGGTTGGTGTATACGCAACGTGAGGGATTGCCCTGCAGCCAGGTCAACGACGTCTGATTGCAGTTGTGTGTCGGCAAAAACCCAGCTGCCGGTCAACCGAACTGCAACACGGGCGACTGGCTGTGCCGTAGGGTTATGAATGCGGATGTATGCACCAGCGTAATCAGCACCCTGCGTTTGACTGAGTGCTGAGATCGCACGCTGACGGTTGGCAATTTCGGCCAATGGGGCAACCCAGATATCACCGGCAGTTGCACAGGCATCGACGACGGACTGCCAGGCTGCGATTTGCTCGGGCGTGGTGACTTCTTCGGTATGTGCCCAGAAGTCAATGATGCCGTCGTTCGCGCGGAGTGTCGGCAGGAGTGCGAGTGCACCTGGGGTCCGTGCCACCGTGAGGTAATAATCAGGACAAACCAGGATGCGTTCGTGGCCCGGGAGTTCTCGACAACGGGCATCTCGGGCCGTCACGATGTGATACTGCGGCAAGCGCGGGTTCCACGCAGTGCGGGTAAGCGAGGTAATCCCAGCGGCTTCGAGGACATCCCAATTCGCATTGCTCATGCCCGCGCTACTGCTCCACGGAAACGCCAAAGACGTGGCTGGCGGGATGTTTTGCTCGCGTGCCAGGGTGTTCCACGCCGCTACATCTGCCTGCCATTCAGCGGTCGTTGCATAGCCCCCATAAAAATGACTGAATGTATGACTTTGCACATCATGGCCGGCAGCGCGGAGGGGTGTGAGCAAATCACCGAAGTACCAATCGGGTGCTTGGCCATCTGCTGCATAGGGGTCTTGGGAAAACCAGCGTTGCGTCGCCCAGGTATCGGATTGCCACCCGTTTATCTTGGTCGCCCACGTGAATGTCGGGTCATCCATGAAGCGTCGGCGGGTGGGATTACCGGTTATCAGATTGTAGCCATTGACATAGTAGGTCGCTCGATACCCGTAGCGTGCATACAGAGTGAGCGAGTTCCACAAGCCTTCACGCATGCGTTTGGCACGCATGAGTGGATCCTGTGAGGCATTGGGATCGTCGACCGAACGTGAATGGACGAGTCCCCCCATGGCCGATTCGAAGTCATACGAAAACGACACCGCCGCGTTGTACCCCGCCGGCCAGGGGCGGATCATCAGCGGGGAGTGTGCGTCGGGATGGGCATCAGGGAGTGCAGTGCCGACATGACTGTGTCGTAGCGCTATCTTGTCGAGATAGATTCGGTCATCCGACGACGGTTCGAATCGGATGGACAGAGACACGGCATCTGCAGGCGCCACGCTGGTGTCGACAAGCGCACTCCACGGGGCAGCGTCTGTATCCCCTGCCCAGGCGCGGACCGTCTGCCACGCGCCGAGGTGCGTCACGGATTGACCGTCTGCAGTCGTCCAGATCCAGCGTGTGCGCACTTGAGTGGCTGACGAGCTGTCTGCGAGGCCACGTGCTGCTACGCACAGATGCGTCCCAGGTTGTACGGGCTGACTTGGGGTGGCTAACCATGTACCAATACCCATGATGTGTACCGACGAACCACCATCGATGGAGAACGTCCCAACCCGGACGCCGGGTGCGCCGGCGGACCAGCCCGCTGGGAGCCCTTCGCTGAGCGAATCAAAGGCAACATCATCGATCAACACCTGTTGCCACGGAGCAGCACAAGCGTGTTCGCGGGATACGGCAACGAACCCCCCGACAGCGAGGATCGCCGCACAGATAAGACCGAACAAAAGACGTCGTGGCATAACAATCACCGTAGTTGAAATGGGAGATCCGTGGCAAGCAGATTGTCTCGGGCGACGGCTTCCCACACGACCGGGAGGCGCACGATCCGGTTGCTCTCACTATCGTACCGTATCACACCGGTATCGAATCGTTGGGTAGAAGCTTGTTCGGCATCTGTTTGGATGAGAACTTCATCAGAACGTGGCGTACCAAGTAGCACTTCGCCGTCGATACGACGATAGTAGCGCGCAAATGCGTCGTGGATAGTATGGGGTGTCGATGGATTCGTCACGATACTATCGGGGTCGATAATGTCGACGGGGACGCCTTGGAGCGGGTAGTCGTCGATCGGCACCAGACCGACGGCATCGAACTCGGCGGTGGAGTCGTAGCGTACCCGAGCAGTGGTGAAATCTTGGATGTACACACCGTCTGCCACGGAGGCGTTGCCGAGTGGTGCTCCGAGCTGTTGCGCTCCATGCGCCTGCCAGAATCGCCAGATTGGCAACGGCATGGGGATCTCATTGACCGTTCGAAACCCCATCGCCGGAATCAACACATCGGTATTGACAAAAACTGCGCGCATGCCGCCAAGATTTTGGTCGAACTCCGGTTCGTCGCCGGTCAGCAGCTCGGGGATGATGGCGGGGAGGTTGAGACCACGTGCCCAATCGTGCATCCCGCCGGTAATACTGTATTTTTCCCAATACCGTGCATATTCATACCCTGCCCCGGCAGCGTAAGCCTGTGCAAATGCAATGGAGACAGGGTCTTCGCAGAAAGGTGGAAAAACCAATCCCGCATCAGAGTGCAAGAACACGACGGCTGACGCATCGAGCAGAAACCTGCGGATCACACGACTTTCAGGTTCTGAGTCAGCAAATGGACCGCCAGTGTCTGACAAAATACCACCCGCGCCGAATACGGTTGTCTGCCAATCATTATCGCTACATGCATCGAGGGTCGTATCCATGTTGCGATTTAAGTCGACACCGTTGGCATTTTGGCGCACATCAAGGACATCACCATCGGGATTGAGCAGAGGTATTATGTATAGTCGGACTGATGCCGGAATCTCGTCGGGGTGGTTTCGATACCAATCGATGAGCATCCAGCTCAATTGTTGCGTGTTGCGTTCTGGTGCTCCATGGGTCGCACCCACAACGACAAATTTGCGTGAGCCTGTCCCGAACCGATATGCTTCAATCGGACGTCCTTGTACACTCCGCCCAATGATGAGTGGAGCGGGCCGATCTTGGGCGATGCTC
>CAIZHO010000508.1 GCA_903932805.1 uncultured Roseiflexaceae bacterium
GTAGTGAGTAGTGAGTAGTGAGGGGATTTGCTTTCAACCAAGTATGCTGATTTTATTGATTTTTCATTGAACACAGATTCTTCTCGTCTATAGAAAAATCAACCAGTCAGATTCGGCGCATGGCGCACGCATCTGACTGATACTATCGCATCACTGATATCTGTTAACTGATATCTAATTTCTCTGTGACTGCAATCCACTCCGCAAACGACAACGTCTCGGCGCGGCGGGCAGGGTCAATCCCCGCTGCCACCAGGGCTGCCTGCGCATCGGCGCGTTCGACCTTGATGCCATGAGCTGCCAGCCCGCCGGATAGGCTGTTGCCTAGTTGTTTGCGGGCGTGCAAAAAGCCTGCTTTGAGGATGCGAAAAACCTTCGCCTCGCGCTCGGGCTCGATGAGCGGTTTGTCGCGCAGGGTCAAGCGCATCACCGCCGAGTGTACCTCGGGTGCCGGCAAAAACGACTCCGGCGGTACAACGGCAATCAACTCGGGGATTGCCCGCACTTGGATGCCATGGGCCAACACCGACATATCGCCTGGCTGGGCGCAAATCCGCTGGGCCACCTCACGCTGAACCAACACCACCATGGACGTCGGCGGATTGGCAGACTCAAGGAAATGGCGCAACACCGGCGACGTAATCGCATAGGGAAGATTCGCAACAACTTGGTATGGCTTGTTCTGTGTCAATGCAGCAATGTCGGTCTGCAGGACATCCTGGTTGACTAACGTGAGATTGGGCGACTCCGCATAGACCCGGGCCAGCCGATTGGCGAGGCGCGTGTCGAGTTCGATTGCCGTGACCGATCCAGCGACATGTACGAGTTCCCACGTCAAGACACCCAATCCGGGCCCGACTTCGACCACGACCGATGATTGGGTCATATGTGCGGCTGAGACGATGGTTTGGAGAGCATCACGGTCGATGAGGAAGTTCTGACCCATCCCCCGCGTCGGCCGCACATCAAGATTGCGCAACGTCTCACGGACGTGTTGGGGGTTGAGCATGGGGTTGGTCATTTAAGGCACCGTTCGCTACCAACACCAAACCGCTGTACGGGGATGCGTTGGGGGATGATTATTTTGGGGTCACGGTCGCTGCAATCCACCCGATGAACGCGTCGACATACATGAATACCTCATCATACACTGTCACGATGCCGAATGCCCATGGCGCACTGCGCACGGCGTCCCATGCCAACAGCACTGTCCGTACGTGCGTGGGAAACGGCAGAGCAGTATGAGGTACTGGGCAATATGGCTGGATTTGTATCAATGCTTTTACCACAGGCATGGCGATAATGCAGGCACCGTTGGCACGCATCGCAGCCGGATTTCGTTCGATGACCACCTGCAGTGGGCTCACGGTACCGAAGAGATACAACAACACTGGCACAAGCACGGCCACTACTAGGACACGCGTGATACGTCCAACTGCAGTCATGACCAAGTCGACGGCATTCCATTCGAGGTTACCGCCGCAGCTCCGGCAGGGATGGATATCGCGGCGGATGACCGCCCCGCAATAGATACACATGCGTTCGGTTGTTTGCCAGTTATGCTTGGCCATGCATCAATTCGCTGGGCACCAGCGGGCTATCCACGCTGGCGCACACAAATCCGCCCAGGCAGATTGCCCCGCAGTACGGACGGTAATTATTGCCCATTGCTCAGCCATAGGGACAAACGCACGGATTGGCGCACCATAGTGTTCTATGTTCGCGTAGATCCACCCACCCCATTGGGTCTGGTCGCGTACCGCAGCGGCTATCATCCAGGTCGGTACGTCGTCGGTGAGTATCAGGGAACCGCGTGGGACAGAACAATCACCGGCGCTCAACAGTTCGGTGTAGGTGGTTGTTGGTACCAGCAATACACGTGGCGGGACGACCTGTTTGGTGCATGTGACACGCACTGTTACTGGCGTCACAAAACGAAGCAGTGCAACCAGGCCATAGAGAGTGCAGAGCACAACAAGCCATAACGACAACAACGCCCACAAACTACTGGCGAATGATTGTCGTACGGGGATCGGTCTTCCACAAGAAAGACACGCACGGAGGTTCTTGCGTAGCAGCATCCCACAGTCGGGACAGTTCGCTACCGGGGCGTTGGTATGTGTCAACAGAGTGTCACTGTTTTTCATAGCGTCCAATCCTTCTCGGGTGCGGACTGAAGCGTCAGAAGTTAATATATCCATATTGTGATACATCGCATATCAGAATGCGCGTGTGAATATTACAATTTCATGACGCAAAAACCGTGAAGCCGGTTATAATATATCTACTGTTACGTTGTTCATATACCTGTCACGCACGTGATGCTGGTAGCATGCAGGGATTTCGGTGCTATGCGGATTGTTATCTTTGGGGCAGGCGGACGAACGGGCAATCATCTCGTGCGCCTTGCTGTTGCGCTTGGGCATGAAGTGACCGCATTTGTCCGCAAACCGAACAAACTGCCGTTGTCGCACGAGCGAATGCGTGTCGTAGTCGGCGACGCGAACGACGAATTCCAAGTCGGGCGCGCGGTACAAGGTGCCGAAGCGGTGATTTCGACCATCGCACCCATGCAGACTGCCGCCGAAGAGAATCACGCGCAGATGATGCGCAACATCATGCATTCGATGGAACGGCATCAAGTACGGCGCATCGTCGCACTCGGCGATTCGATAGTGCTGGATCAGTCAGGACTCGCTGGGGCAGTCACGACCAGCATGCGTCGCATATTATTGACACCATCGAACGCTCGTTGGCTCCGCATCAGCGAACAATACTACGACTGCTTGCGCAGCTCATCGCTCGATTGGACATTGGTGTGCACGCATCAACTGACCGACGAACCATTCAATGGTCGATATCGTGTGGAAACCCAACACAAAAAAACCA
>CAIZHO010000509.1 GCA_903932805.1 uncultured Roseiflexaceae bacterium
TACGGATGCACGCCAGACATTCGCCGAAATGCAGAAGTATGGCATCGAATATATCTTCTTTGGTCGCATGGAACGTGCCTTGTACGGCGAAACTGCCGGCATCGCATTTCGTGAACTGGCAGAGTCTCAAGACATCACCGAAGTGTTCCGGAGCGGTGAGACGGTAATCTATCAAGTTCCTCGTGCCGACCATGCACCTGGCGTGCTCAAAACAGGCACACTGGCCGTCTTTGCGCCGAATCCTCTCCCGCAGCAGTCATTGCTGACGACCGACAATCAGTCTTTGCCCGAGGTGTCTGCCCCAGGGTGGAATCCCATCACGGACACGGTACCCGTCATCGTGCTGTGGATGCTCGCCTGGTATCTGATTGCACTGCTCGGTTTGTTGCCCGCGCTCTGGCTCGGCCCTGCGCAATGGCCGTGGGCTCGGCTGATAGGCTTGGTCATTCTGGGTTATGCACTCTGGTTCCCTGTGAGTGCACGACTCATGTATAACAGCACGCTGGGGCTCGTCATCGCACTGCTCCTGACGATGTTGGTCAGTGCATGGGCACTGGTGCGGATTGGTATGCGATTGCAAAAGGTAAATAACGCTCCGCTGCAGTGGTTTGACCCTGATGCGTTGCCACGGTATATCCGTGACGGTTGGAAGTGGGTCAAAACGACGCTGCGTTACCAACGCGGTACGATTATCCGCTTTGAATTGTTGTTTATGCTCTCGTTTGCCATTATGGCGCTGATACGCATGGCAAATCCTGATGTCTGGCATCCCATTTGGGGTGGCGAGAAGCCCTTCGAGTTTGGGATCCTCAATGCTGTGCTCCGGAGTCCCGTGATGCCACCGTATTCACCATTCTTCAGTGGTGGAACGTTGAATTATTACTACTACGGGTACGTGTTGGTCTCGCTCCCGTTGCGTTTGACCGGGATTGCGCCAGAAATTGGCTTCAATCTGATTCTCGCAACACTCTATGCGCTGATGCTTACCGGCATGGCGGCTCTGGTTTGGCGTGTTGCCAAGGTACGCTGGGTCTGGGTGTTGGCTGTTTTGGTGACCGGGCTCCTGGGTAATCTGGCTGGTGCGTTCCCCGTCGGGTGGGCACGCGGTTTTGGTGAGGTACTCAACGCCGTCCGCGAAAACGACATTTCGGCAGTAGGCAGCGTTTTGGGCGATTGGTTCATGGGACCGAGTCGCGTCATCCCCAGCACGATTACCGAGTTCCCATTCTGGAGTTTCCTCTTTGCAGACCTGCATGCGCACGTCATTGCAATGCCACTCTTGATGCTTGCGCTGGCGCTTGCCTGGCAAGCACTCGAGAAAGCCGAATTACCCAGCATCTGGTGGCTCTTGTCGGGGCTGACTGTAGGGGCGCTCTCGGTGACCAACTCGTGGGACACACCCACCATTGTGTTGATCTTTACGGGTGCGTTGGTGCGTCGTGTGTGGGTCAGCGAGCACCGCTGGCGCTTCCCGCTCGCCATTATGCAGGGATTGGCGGTGGCAGGTATTGCCGTCGTCTTGTATCTCCCCTTCTTCCAAAATTACGCCCCGCAAGTGGGTTCGATTGATTGGGTCAAGAACACGTCGCCATGGACTGAGTGGTCAGCAGTCTGGGGCTTGTTCCTGATTCCGAGTATGGTGGTGACCGCACTCTTGGCATGGACCCGCCGTTGGGTACAGACGCTTGCTGCGGCTGTGTTGGTTGGGGTAATGCTCGTCGGTCTGGTACTCGAGTTCTATCCACAGCCAGCGCTGGCCGTGATCACACCGTATCTGGGCAATCCACGGATATGGGTTGGTGCGATCGTGCTGTTGCTGATCCCCAGCTTGTTCCGACGCCACCCAGATAACACACTGTGGTTTGGGTTGTGGTTGGTGTGTATTGCATGGGGATTAACGGGAGCGGTCGAGTTCGTTTATCTGCGTGATCACATGAGTGATGGCGACTGGTATCGGATGAATACGGTCTTTAAGTTTGGGATGCAGAGTTGGCTGTTGCTCACCGTCGGGCTCGCAGCGACGTTGCCTGCCATCAAGGCCCAGTTCGAGCGGTTGCCACGCCTGGGAGCCAATGTGCTGACGGTGCTGATGCTCGTGCCAATCCTGTTGGGTGCAGCTTTCCCCATCGGTGCTATCCCCAGCCGTGTTGCATATCAGATCAATCCAGACCAGGAGCTGACCTTAGACGGATTGGCATTCATGAACGAGGGGACCTACGAGACATACGAACGGACCATTCCATTTGTCCATGATTATCAGGCAATGCAATGGCTCAAAAAGAACGTCAAGGGTTCGCCGGTTGTCATGCAGTCGAGCATCGAATTCTATCGTGGCTACGGTGTGCGGATTGCCGCCAACACGGGATTTCCGACGGTGGTCAGTCCGTTGCACGAGAGTGAGCAGCGCAACCCGGATGTGGTCGGTGCACGCGATGCAGACGTGATTGACTTCTATCGGAGCGAGGACCAATCAATCAAGCGCCGCATCTTGTCAAAGTATCGTGTCGGCTATGTGGTGGTCGGGATCATCGAACGCGCCGCATACGGCGAAAAGGGTGCTGCGGTGATTGGAGATATGCCCGAACTGCGCGAAGTGTATAAAAACAGCGAGACCAAAATCTACGCAGTGTCACCAAACATTGTTGCAGTTGCGCCATATGCCAACATCAACGGCGATTCGAATGGTCCGAATGTCGGATTCCCTATTGAACAAATTGAACCGGTTCTAGAAGATTTGACGGAACTCGAGAGTGCATACGCGGCAGATCCCAATGACATCGCCCGGATGTTCGATTTGGTTGCAGGATACCGTCGCAATAATCGTTTAGAGGAAGCGGCAGCGGTGTTGCAGAAGGGCAGTGTGGCACACCCGGGTGATGTGCCGTTATTGCACATCCTCGGTGACATAGCAATCGAAGCAGGCTTGACAGAACAGGGAATTGCAGCGTATCGATCGGCTGTTTCGTACGCTGACAATCCCGGTAATGTCAACAAACTGATTACCGGCTACATCAACGCTGGGCTGCTCGACGATGCCTTGGCGGAGGTCAACGCAGCGATTCAAAAGAGTCCTGAATTCTGGGACTTTTTGGTGACACGGGCAAATATTTCGACACAGTTAGGTGACTACGACGCAGCCCGAGCAGACTACAATGCATATCTCGACAATGCACCTGAGGATGCGATTTTCCGGAGTGATGTCCAGCGTGCGTTGGATGCATTGAACTAAGCAGGGGAGACGTGATGATCAACGATGTGATTGTCCATTGGTTGGTGACCATGCTCTGTGTCGCCGTGGGCGTTCCCTGGGCAAAGTACCTGTTCAACACACTTCCCCATGCACTCATCGGGGTTGCCCGACCGTTGGGGTATGCGGTCATCGGTGTTGTCGTGTGGGTGCTCGCGATGATAGGACTGCTACCATTTAACAGTGGTAGCGTCTTCTTTGTGGCAATCGGGATGGGGTACATCGGGTGGCGGTTATGCGGGGGTATCGATGGTGCCTGGGTACGTGCACACTGGCGTGCCTGGCTGCTGTCAGAAGTGGTGTTTGTCGCAGGATTTGCAATGGTTGTGTTTATCCGCGGTCGTTCCCCCGATCCTTGGGGTACCGAGCGGCCGATGGATTACGCCTTTTTCAACAGCATGCTGCATTCACCCAGCTTCCCACCATTGGATCCGTGGATGTCTGGGATGACCATCAATTATTACTACATGGGGTATTTGCTGGCAGCAATCCCCATAACCATATCGGGTGTCGATGCCGCAGTGGGCTATAATCTCGCACTCGCTACCACTGCCGGCATGATTGGCGCAACCGCGGCGACCATTGTTGTTAGTATGTCAGCGATATGGCACCCGATTGCAAATCCGTTGCGCAAGCGTACAGCGGCGCTGTTTGCAGGATGTGCGTTTATCGCAGTGCTGCTGGCAGGCAACATGGGCGGTTTCCTGCAGCTTGTGAGTGGTTTGCCCGAGATTCTCGCACTCGAGACTGCAGATGTTGCCCCGGCGCTCCAAAACGGCCTCGGGGCACGCGAGACGTACACATTGGCGCGGCCATTCCAAGGTTGGGATTTTAATGGGACCACACAGCTCACCCCACGTGATACATGGCAAGACTTTAATTGGTGGAACCCGTCGCGCGCGGTGTGGGATACCCTGGTAGCCGATAACGGTGCATGGGAGCGTCGCTACTCGATTACCGAGTTCCCCTTCTTTTCGTTCTGGTTGGGCGACATGCACCCACACGTGATGGCACTCCCATTTGGGTTGCTCCTGCTGGGATTGGCGCTCCGTCGTGCGAGCGCACCACTGCCGACGATGGTTGTTCCAGCGCTCTTGCTGGGGCTTCTCTACCCGATGAATAGTTGGGACTACCCGACGTATTTGGTGCTCTACCTCGGCGCGATGGTTTGGCAGAGTGTCCGGAGCAAGACGAATTGGCGGTCGGTGGGCATCGAGGCGGCAATCACCGTAGTGGCGTCGTATGTATTGTATTTGCCGTTCCACATGAGCTTTGATTCGTTAGTGGGTGGTGCTGAACCAACGGTTGATATTCCGATCGTGGCGACGTTTTCGCAATACTTTGGGCTGTCACCGGCACGGACCGAAGCCCATGGTTTGTTTGTGATGTTCGGGTTGTTCCTTGTCCCCATTCTTGCGGCAGCGGTGTCGTTCGCACGGGATCGGGTAGAGTGGGCACTCGTTGCATTGACCGCGGTTGTTGCTGTTGCCGGTGCGATCGGTGGATTTGTGACGCTTGCTGCGGTGCCATTGGCAGCGCTGTTGTTGCACTATGCGTTCCGGCGTAGTGATGTCTCACCAGCATTCGCCATCTGGTTAGGGGTCGTCGCTCTGGCTGGCATATTGACCTTGGTGGTCGATGTGGTGTACATCCGCGACACCTTCAGCTCACGCATGAACACGGTGTTCAAGTTTTATTATCAAGTCTGGGCGTTGTGGGGTGTGGCAGCGGTATTGGGGATATGGCACGTCTGGTCGACACGAACGACTGCGTGGCGCGTTGGGTTGCTGGTGCTGGTTGTCCCGTTGACGATGGCAGCATTGAGTTACCCCGCTGCGACGTTGGGCAAGGCACTGCTCGAGCCACGCGAAGGCACCCTCTATGGCAAAACACCGCGTGATTATGCAGCAGGCGGACCCGAGTCCGTGGCGTGGCTCCGACAGCATGTCACGGCGGGGTCGGTGGTGCTCGAGGGTGTAGGACCGTCGTATGACGTCGAAGGGGATGGGTTTGGCGGCATTTCTGCTGCGACGGGGTTCCCCACCGTGCTTGGATGGCCAGGACACGAATTTCAGTGGCGTGGTGGTCAGTCGGGGCTTGATCAGCAAATCAGCCAGCGCGAAAACGACGTCCGCACGATCTATTCTTCTCTCGATGAAGCAACTGTCCGTGCGTTACTCGAGAGCTACCATGTGCGCTATATCTATATCGGTAACGCTGAGCGCAAAGCATATGGTTCTGAGGCAGGGATGCTGATCAGCACCATCGCAGAGCAAGTGTTCGCAGAAGGTGATATCGCCATCTACGCCTACAAGAAATAATCCCCGACCGACGAACCACCCCGTGACGTATCTGTCACGGGGTGGTTTTGTCTCTCTGCTAGCGATATCCGCTCGCTTGCATCTCGAAGAGTTGCGCATAGCCTTGATTATTGGCAATGAGCTCGGCGTGGGTGCCTAGTTCGGCGAGTCTGCCATCGGCAAGGACTGCAATACGATCGGCGATACGCACAGTGCTGAAACGATGCGAAATAAGGATAGCAGTGCGCCCTTTGGTCAGCTCGCGGAATCCAACAAACACCTCGTGTTCACGTTGGGCATCGAGCGCAGATGTGGGTTCGTCCAAAATCAAAATACCACCGTCGCGCATGAAAGCCCGACTCAGAGCGATTTTTTGCCATTGACCGCCCGACAATTCACGCCCTTGTTGGAACTGACGGCCTAACATCGTGTCGTACCCATTGGCAAGCTCTGCAGCTATCTCGTCTGCACCACCATCGACCGCCGCCCGTGCAATGCGTGCCGTGTTGTCGCGTTCTGCGATATTGCCGAAGCCGATGTTGTCGGCTAACGTCATTTGATAGCGGACAAAATCTTGGAAGATAACCCCAATGTGGCGATTGAGATCTTCGAGCGCAAACTGCCGGATGTCGATTCCATCGATCGAGATGAAGCCTTCAGTTGGGTCATAGAGCCGTGTCAACAACTTGACCAATGTCGTTTTGCCGGCGCCGTTGAGCCCGACAAGTGCCATGGTTTCGCCCGCGCGTATCGTGAACGAAATCTCGCGCAATGTCCATTGTGTGTGGTCGGGGTAGCGAAACGATACATTGTGGAAGGTGATGCCCTGCACCATAGGGTCAGGCACCGGGACCGGGTGTTCGGGCGAGCGGATGATAGGCTGGATGGCAAAGAATTCCACCAAGTTTGTCATAAACATCCCGTTTTCGAGCAGACCGTTGACCCCGCTGAAGAGACTCTGGAAGGTGGTTTGACTCTGCCGCAACAACGCGATATAGAACGTCATGCCGCCGATGGTCACGGCACCGTTGAGTGCGAGCCAGACCACATACCCGTAGGCCACGTAGAAGCTCACGGTCGAAACAAATCCCCAGACGATGCTCAGGAACGAGCGTTTTTTGGAGAGGGCCAAATCTTCGTGGTAATACTGTTCAAAGGTTTGGGTGTAGCGCTGCATGATGGGTGCCGCTAGCCCAAACAACCGTACTTCTTTGATGGTTTTGTCGCTGGTCAGCAGTTCTTCGAGGTAGCGCAGCTGGCGGAACTCAGGAGCACGTCGTGTCAGTAAGCGGAAAAACAACCGGCTGTAGCGCCCTTGTGCGATAAACGCCGGGATACTCGCGCCAAACAGAATCAGCGCCAGGACCGGTGCAAACGCAATGACCAGCACGAGGAAGGACACCAACGAAATGAATTGCTGGACAATGGCAAAGCTGCCTGTGACCAACGCCAATGCACGGAACTCTGCCTGTCGGCGGGCATTCTGTAGCCGGTCGTAGAATGTTGGATCTTCGAAGTATTGAATGTCGAGTTCGGCTGACTTTGTCATCACCCGCGTCGCTACGTAATTGGACAGGCGTGCATTGAGGGTGTGGTCTGCCAAGATACGCACTTGGCTGATGATGAATGCAATGCTTACCAGGCCGAGTTCGACCGCTACCCACGGGGCACAGATAGATACTGCCGCCCAGGGATCGCTGAGTGTCATACCCAGCGCTACGGTATCGACAATACGACCGGCGGTATATGCTTGGGCTGCTGGGAGCCCCGCACTGAGCAGTGTGGTGATGGAATACACAAGAGCTCCTTGCGGGTCGGCTTCA
>CAIZHO010000510.1 GCA_903932805.1 uncultured Roseiflexaceae bacterium
ACGGTGGCGAAGATACAAAACAACATACCGACTTCTGCAGCAGACACCGCAGAGGCATCATGCAGAGGAGATCGTGTCCGGAGATAGACGATGCTGTATATCGCCGAAAGCGCAAACGCGGCCGAGGTTACCCAAGCAGTCGGTACATGCACAATGATAATACGCCCTGCTTCACCGAGGCCTACATATTGCGGAACGACCAAGAACATGGCATAAATGATGCCCGCCATCGCCAGTCCCAACGCATATTTGGCTATCAGTGCGAGTCGCTCAGCCATGCGACACCCCCCTTTTTTGGTTATTGGGCGCATCATACGGCATCACTGTGAGATGAGCAAATCGTGAGAAAAGCGCATTGCAATGCAGATATACAAAAATTCTACATTCCTTACACGCTGCTAATGCAGGGGCACATGTGGTCAATCCTCCCACACCGTTGCAAACAAGAACAGCGATGTCACAAACATCGCAACTGCATATGCAAGCATTGTTTGAATAGGCGCGAGACAACGATCCCACCCCGCACCAGCCAGTGCGAGTGCCGTCCCACGGACCGCGGTAACCAATAATGGGATCAGCAAGGGGAACGACAATACCGCAAACAACGTGCTCCGTGACGACGCACGTGCAATGATGGCAGCAATCAATGTTGTACCGGTTACCAAACCGAGTGACCCTGACGCGAGCATGACTGCAAATGCACTTGGTGCTTTGACCTGCATGCGCAACAACACCACTGCCAGGACTGCAACCAACAATGTCAAGGCGACCAGCAGTACCATGTTAAACAGCAGTTTGCCCAGATAGACCGCATGCGCCGGTGCAGCCAGACGCAGCGCTGCTGCGGTGCGCTGTTCTTCTTCGACCACAAAGACCCGCGCTAATGCAGTGAATGCTGCAAACAGCAACACAATCCAAACCAATGCAGCATGGATGAGGGGTAATTCGGCTGAGCGATTGAGCGGACCAAGCCCGATGCTGACGGCCACAATACTACACACCGCAAACAATGCCACCGCATTGAGTGCTTGCCGGCTGCGTAATTCACTGCGCACTTCGCGTACAAAGACCGCTTTGGTAGCACGCCATAACAGAGTATTGTTCATACAACACCTTCGAGTCGTACGAGGGTATCAGCAAAGCGTTGTTCACGCGGATCATTGGTCGCAATCACCGTCATGCCATGCAGGCGCTGGGTTGCGACGACGTCTTCGAGCAACGCATGACCGCGCTCGTCGAGCATGACACTTGGTTCATCGAGCAACAGCAATGACGGGCGGTGGAGCAACGCATAGGCGTAACGCAGTCGATGTGTCATCCCAGAAGAATACGTCGCCAGCAAGTCGTCTGCCCGACCCTGCAAACCGACGCGATCAAGCAATGCAACGATCGCGTCGTCGGGAATGTCCACTCCGCGCACATCCGCAAAAAAACGCAGATTCTCGTGGCCGGTGAGCTCGCGATACAACATCAAATCGGGCGCCATCCAGCCAATATCCTGACGGGCATCTGCCGGGTGGACTGCTTGGGTCCCGGTGACACAGCCAACATGGCCGGTAGACGGACGTTGCAGCCCTGCCAGTACCCGCAGCAGGGAGCTTTTGCCGCTCCCATTTTGGCCAGTAATAACCATCACCATGCCGCGCTCGAGCCGTAATGTCAGATGCGACAACACGCGCCGAGCGCCATAATCTATACTGATGTCTGTGAGTTCGATCGCATCCATGCGCTCTACTCCCCCAACAATACGTCACACATTCGTCGTATTATCACATAATCAATCATGCCGTTGCACAGCGTGCGTCGCGGGAACGGTGCAGACGTTGGAAGGGAACAACCCATGAAGTGGATGACAAAATCTGGTCTCAAAGTAGGCCGTATTGGCTGTGCCTGGCTGATTGCACGCTACATCGATCATCAGCCACAATTTGTCTTTTGTGACGAGGCAGATATGCCAGCCGAAGCCCTGCGGCGCGGGGCAATCTTGTTCCACATCGACGGCAGCGAGTATGCACGCGCAGGGACCGAGTCGTCGTTTGAGGTCTTGTTGCGCAAATCGAATCTCACCAACAATCCTGCACTGGTGTTGCTGAGCCACATTGTCGGCACGGCAGATGTCAAAACAAGCCCACACCAGCGCCCCGAAGGGGCAGGCCTGCGCGCAATGTGCGACGGCCTCGGCTGGCGGTACCCCGATGACGACAATCAAATTATTGTCGAAGGTTTTTCGTACTACGATTCGTTGTATCAGTGGTGTGAGCGCCAGGTTGCCCTCGGCCGGAATTAACAGCAATACCGTGCGAGACACCCAACGCCCCACCGCAAGCGGTGGGGCGTTGATTTTCATCGGTATGATCGGCCAGAGAACCTTAGACGATGACGTTGCCCACACCGGCTGCCGACACCTTTTTGGCGAAGGCAGCAATGTCACCGCTGGTCAAGCCGCGCATGCTCCCAAAGACTTCGTCAATGTCTTCGCCGAGTGAGTTAAACACCTCGACTGCCTGGTCGGTAGGCCGGTAATTCCCCACCGAGACGGCATCGGTGATGCCGCTGAGTTTGGCGAGCAACTTGGTTCCGTGATTCATCATGCCAGGCCAACCTGGCTTGAGGTCGGGGATTTGCAGCTGCTTCTCGAGCTCGAGGACGCGGTCGCGCAGAGCGGCTGCTTCCTTGGCCAGTTCGGCATGCTGCGGGTTCCGCGCGAGGCGCTTCTGCATACCGTCGAGCTGAGCGCGCACATCACGCATCTGATTGATTGCAGCAATGGTATCGCCCATGCGGTTGTAGATGCGCATCAACATGGTGAACTGTGCATCCATGTCTGCTTGGCTGGCATCGGTGAAGGCATCCTTGACAATGGTCAGCGGCTGGGTATGAGTCTGACCGGCGACGGTCAGTTTGACCGTGTAGCTGCCAGGGGCGACCTTAGGACCATAGACGACTGCACCAGCCACCGGGTCATTGCCGATAATTTTCGGCAATGGCTTGACGCGCATGTCCCAGACGAAGCGGTTCCACCCCTTCCGTGCGCGGGCACGTGGCAGGTCGTGTTTGTCGTCAGACTTTTCGACCTTGGTGCCGGCAGGGCGACTGTAGTACTCGTTGATGAGCGTGCCCTGTGCGTCGTAGAAGGCCAAATGAATGGGCTCGGCGGGTACATCTTTGAGCCAGTAGGTGATGATTGCACCACGTGGTGGATTGAGTCCCGAATCGAGGAAGGTACGCTCGACGAACCCTTCGTCGTTGATTTTGGCGGTGTGGGCGCAGACATCTCCCAAGCCAGCCATGTAGTTTTTGCCGGGCGCTCCCGCACCGTCCTCGTCCTCGAACAACGCGGCTAGGATGCGCTCGGATGGGCGTGGGGCAAACAGATGCGCCGCTGCCTGCTTGGCGGCTGGGTTGTATTGGCGCAACGGCGTGATGTCGTCGAGAATCCACATCGCACGGCCGTGCGTGCCGGCGACGAGGTCACCGTTTTTGATGATGAGGTCATAGATCGGGCAGACCGGCAAATTGAGCTGGAACAGCTCCCAAGCCGCGCCACCGTCGAACGAGACGTACAAATTCGTCTCGGTACCGGCAAAGAGCAAATCCTTACGGACCGTGTCTTCGCGGACAATGCGCACAAAATGATCGGCACCGATACCGGCAGTGATTTTTTTCCATGTCTTGCCGCTGTCGGTCGAGCGATAGATATACGGCGCGTAGTCATCCAACTTGTGCCGTGCCGCCGAGAAGGTAATGGTGTCGGCGTTGTGTGCAGACACTTCGATGGACGTGACCATTGCCCATTCGGGCAAGTCCTTAGGGGTCACATTGGTCCAGGTTTTGCCGTGGTCACGGGACACATTGATGAGGCCGTCGTCCGATCCTGCCCACAACTCACCTGCGCGATGGGGGGACTCGGTGAACGAAAAGACCGTGCAATAGACTTCGGCGCCGACCGAGTCGCGGTCGATGGGTCCACCGGTCACTTGCAGTTTGGTCGCGTCGTTACGGGTCAAATCTGGACTGATGGGGGTCCAGCTTTGGCCTTCGTTAGTCGTCTTAAAGACCACATTGCCGGCGCAGTAGAGCGTATTGGGGTCGTGTGGCGAAAAGACAATGGGGTAGGTCCAGGCGAAGCGGTACTTGTGCTTGACGGCACCTTCACCGGTCATCGACTCGGGCCAGGTCGTCACCAACCGAATCTGCTGGGTCCGTTCGTCGTAGCGCTGCAGACAATTGCCGCCGCCCGACGACGACCCGATAGCGCCGACGTAGACAATGTTGTCGTCCTTGGGGTCGACCACGATATAGCCCGATTCACCAGTGCCGGCGATTTTGACGGCGCTCCACGGAATCGAGGTGCTGGCCGACCGGCTGGGCACTGCCAACGAACTATTGTCCTGCTGGGTGCCATACACGCGGTACGGTGTACGATTGTCGACGCCGATATGGTAGTACTGCGAGGTCGGCTGATTGTAGATGCTGGTCCAAGTCCCGCCGGTGTTGAAACTGATATTTGCACCGCCGTCGTTGCCTTGGATCATGCGCTTGTTGTACACGGGCGAGATCCACAAGTCGTGGTTATCGCCATGTGGGGTGTCAATTTGGGTATATGTTGCGCCTGCGTCTGTGGACTTCCACAAGGAGAGACAGTTGACATACACCGTGTCTGCATCTTGGGTGTCGGCATGGACATGCGTGTAGTACCACGCGCGCGAAATGAGCAAATCATTGGCAGCAACGTGTGACCAGGTCTCGCCGTAGTCATCCGAGCGGTACATGCCTGCAGCATCTGCGTGCTGGATCAGACACCATACACGACCAGGTCGTGCCGGCGAAGCAGTGATACCCATCTTGCCCAATGTGCCGGTCGGCAGACCTGGTTTGCTGGTGATGTCTTCCCATGTATCGCCGCCGTCTTTGGAGCGGTATACCGCCGAGCCAGCGCCACCGGACGAAATATCCCAGAATTTGCGATGTGCTTCCCATGTCGTTGCATACAGGATACGTGGATTATTGACGTCGACGGTGAGGTCGATGGCACCGGAGTTTTCGTCGCGATAGAGGACCTTGGTCCAGGTCTCGCCACCGTTGGTGGTCTTGTAGACACCACGTTCGCTGTTCGGGCCGAATGCATGACCGAAGGCTGCGACCCAGACGATGTCGGGGTTGGTGGGGTGAATGCGCACTTTGGCAATGTGACGGGTATCGGCGAGGCCCATGTGCTTCCAGGTTGCGCCTGCATCGGTGGAGCGATAGACGCCGTCCCCGTGCGAAACGTCGATACGGATGGTGGCTTCGCCCATGCCGGCCCAGACCACATTGGGGTCGGATTCCGAGACGGCCACTGCGCCGACCGACGACGTCTTGAAGAAGCCGTCCGAGACATTGAACCAGTATTGGCCGGCGTCGGTGGTCTTCCAGACGCCACCCGCACAAGCGCCAAAGTAAAAGACATTGTTGTCGTGGGGATCACCAGCAACGGTGACTACCCGGCCACCACGGAATGGGCCGATACAACGCCATTGCAACAGTCCATCAAACTGTTCGGTCATGGAATACCTCATTCTGGTAATGCGACTGCTGCGATTATAGCAAAGAACATCGGCACACTCTATCCCGCTCCTTGCATCATGGTCTGTTTCGTCACGATGCTATGAATGGGCATTCATGCTATACACGCAGCATGTTGATTGTGTTCTTGTACGCTGTCTCGCACGTCTGTTTGACGTTCACAACGTATGATACGTTTTCTCGGCACACAAAAACTCTAGCACGATGGTGTACGAAATCCTTCACAATCATGTACACCGCATAACGACGAAATCTGTACTCACGTACCAATAAAAGGGAGATAAGACTCTACGCACCGCTTTGCAGACGCCGCTGTATCGCAACCAGCGGCGGTACAAAAAGCCCCATGAATGCGACATTTAACACGACATTGCCGGGGAGCTCGGCCATAAACGAGCCAACACTATCGACCACAAACCACGCCCCCAACGCCACCAACATCCTGCGCGGTAGCGCAGGATTGTTCTTCATGTGGTCTCGCGATGCAAGCAGAAACATCAGAACTCCCCAGCCGACCATTGTCCCGCCCAACACCGCATTGACTGCGCGGGTGTCTGCAGCAAAAAACGCAGGATCCCCGTCCAACGGCCACCTAAGCACATCAAATAGGAAGAGCCAGGCACCCGCGGTCGCCGGATGGCTAGCAAGTGCACAGATGACTCCGGTGAACACGGTAACGACACATGCAATGCGTAGCCACGCGATGCTGATATGCATGCTCATGTGAACGGGCCTTTCTCTAAAAAAAGAATTATCACCATAATTGAGGAACCACCCCTTTCTCTCAGAAGAGGGAGTGGGTGGTTGATAATCCTCGGTATCGTTTGTTCAACGCTTCTCAGCTCAGCAATAACACTGCAACGGCACATGTGAAACCAAACCTACCGGAGCTCAACCGTGGTCGTAGTTTGGATGAATGCACGATTCCCGAGTGTATCGCGTACACTCACCCACACCGTGTAGACGCCAGACGGTGCACCGGTGACAAATTCGATTGCTTGGATATGTCGCTGCGCCGCACCCGAGATGACGGGTATTGGTTCGAGTGTCGGAACATTAAAGACCATGTGCGCACGCCCCGTGGTGTCTGCAAAGCCATACCCGTTGTGCGCTAAGTAGACGTACGATCCGGCAATCCCCGTCTCGTCGTCGAGTCGTAACGACACGTTGAACGAATCAGCGCGGGATACAGAAGGGCTCGACACCGTCACATCAGAGACGGACGGTGCTTGTGCGTCCGTTGATCCGTTTGCGACGGTGACGATAACACGCTGTCCGG
>CAIZHO010000511.1 GCA_903932805.1 uncultured Roseiflexaceae bacterium
ATTCAGTGGTAGAACCTCGCCGAAGCGCTTTCCCCACCGCTGACAGGGTTTCCGTGTTATATGGTCGTCACGATTCAGTTGTGAAGGTGCTGAGGCGATAAAAATCAGCCCCTTGTTCAGGGCTGCGTTCCTTCGCTTCGTGTTGCGCATCTCGCTCGGTGGAGTGGATGTGTTTCGCAACGAGGTGTATATTAGCATGCTGTTATGCATGTGTCAAATCGAGTTTTGAAAGTGAGCCCCACGGTATGCCGTGGGGGTACTGGGGCCGGCGGGCGGCTGGACAGCCCTAGACGCACGGCGGCGGCGGTATTGGGGCCCTGCCCCCCAACCGCCGCCGTCCTGGCGCAGATCTTGGTCCGCTCGCCGGATTTCTCAGTGTGCGAGCGCATAGTCGACGGGGGCGTGGTGCTGATCGTGGGGATCGAGGGGTCGACAGCCCGCGCTCAGGAGGAGGTCGTAGGTTGCGTCGAGGAGCGGGATGGGTGGCACGTAGATAATCATGCCGTCGCGGCCCCGTGAGAGGAGGACGCGGTATGCGTTGATGCGGAGCCGGCGCGGATCACGGGCCTGCGAGCGGGCGGCGGACTTGGTCTGCCAGCTGCCCTGCGCGTACCAGACGTCGTCGCCCCAACAGACGATGGGCATGTCGAGCTCGAGTCCCTGGCATTGGAACTCGGTGGCCACGCTGGTCATCTGGCAACACGAGTGCGGGGCGCTGGGCTCGTCGTTGAACCAGGGGCCCTCGCGTAGGGTGCGGTTGACCTGGAACTCGTTGGGGACGCCGAATTGCATCAGACAGGTGGCTTTGGCAGAGGCAACCAGCCCGTAGCGCTTATCGGGGGCACCCTGGTAGCGCGTGGTAACGTAGGATTTGGCGACGGCCAAATCTCGCGTTATGTAGAGTGAATAGCCTTGCTCGGTCATCGCGTTCGCATAGGCGTTGAGCTGGGGGAGGACCGGCGCCAGCGCAGCAGATTGGGCGGTGGCGACGGTTTTGGCGCTCGTCTGAGTGAGGAGAGTCGCGACCCAGTTTTGGACGTCGGCGGCCACGTGCGCACGGAGCGACACGTCGAGGTCAAGAGTTGGCTGCTTGATGACACGCGCAGCACTGGTGAAGACATCCGCGAGGCGCGGAGGAGTGTGGACAATCCATTCGGTGTCGGCATGGCGTGCGGCGTAGGCGATGGCATCGTCCCATTGCTGGATACCGGCTTCTTCGCCGAGATGGATTTCTTGGCCTTGTCCGATCAAGGCTATCATCATCGACCAGTCAGCCTGTCGGCTGCCGATCAGTAGGAAGTCATCGGGCTCGGACAATGGTGTGCCGCGTTTGTCAGAAGAACGGGCTGCATCCCAGGCGCGCTGTGCTTCGTCGTAGATGATGATATGTTCGCGTGGGAGGCGCGCACCAGTACGGGTATATTCTTTGAGAAATCCATGGACATCTTGGACAAACACACGGTTTTGTAATGCGTGCTGGAGCACTTTGACCAGCGGTCCGTTCCCACTCAACATGACTGCGTCGTGGGTCGTGCGCTGCTGTGCCGCAATGTATTCGTAGACAAAACGGATGCCTACCAGCGTCTTGCCGGCACCAGGAACACCGGTGATAAAGATAATGTGACGTTCGCCACCCGATTGGGCTTGGTGGGCAACTTCCATCGCATATGCGAGTGCGTCGTTGATCCCGCTGCTCGCAGCACGTTTGATTTGTGGGAACGCTTCGTGACGAAAAATTATGCGTGCCGCTGCGACGAGTGATGGCAACGGTTGGTACTCGCCACCGAGCCACTGCGCTGGGTCAGAGACGGCAGCGCTTCCACGCGCATGGAACGTGGCGAGAAGGTCCGCCAAAAAGTTACCGGAGACAATTTGAACCGTACCCTGTGCAAGTCGGACATTTGCCGCACGCGAAAGCACCAGGATCGGGACGACACTCGTTGCATAGGCCTCGGTGGTGCTATGGTACGCCACAAAATCACGTACATATGCTTTGACCTGATCGACGTGCCCCGTTTCGATATACGAATAGCCCTTGAATTCAAGCACAAACATCGCCCGATCGGTCAATATCACCACGTCAGGTCGGCGGCCGCGTTCGCGCGGTAATTCGTACTCAAATACGATGTACCACTGACCCGCACCTTGGATATGTGATTGGATGTCGCTGAGTGATTTGTGGAGGATACGAATACTATCGATCCACGCAACTGCGTGTGATTGATTAGAAGCTTCGCCTGTACAGCGGAGAAAGTGGTCGGCGAGTGCATCGACAAGGGCTTGTTGTGGGCTCTGCAAAAAATCTGTAACGCTGCCTGCCCATGCAAAATGTTGTCCGGACATTCGGTTCTTCTCTCGTGCTTACGTAACGTACAGCGCGATTATAGAAACAACCGTCCAAAAGATCAAATGATCAGCAATCAGAGATTGACGATACATATCGTTTAAGCGTTGACAGACGGGGTGAAAGATTTTTCACCCCGTCTGTCCGTCCCCGTCTGTCCATCACCGATCAATCATCA
>CAIZHO010000512.1 GCA_903932805.1 uncultured Roseiflexaceae bacterium
CCCGCTCATTGCAATAACAGGATTACTTCTATTCGTCCAAGATCGATTCTTTGGGCATGGGGTGACACAGGTTAATCGCTCATGGAAACCTCCGCTGACACAACCGATGAACCTCAAAACTGTTCTGGTATGCGTTTGCATCTCGCTGAGCGTTATCCCGGCACTGGCAGTGCCACTTGGAATGCTCCTAACCTGGATCGGTAGTCCCGTATCGGCTGTCGAACGTGCGAGCATCATGCCATTTGGGAGCATTGTTTCTGCTGCTGCACGCACGCTCGTCCTGAGCTTCTTGGTTGCCACGGGGGTCGAGGTACTTGGCCTATTGGTCGCGCGCGTTCTTCGCCACGGAGGACTGCTCGGTTATGGAATCGGGCGTATCGCCCAAATCGGCTACGCACTCCCTGGGATTGTGGTCGGTCTGAGTGTTGTGCTGATGCTAAGTGCGTTTATCCCCGCATTGCTCGGTGGGATTATCCCGCTTGTGCTGGCATTAACCATACGATTCTTACCGCAGGCAATCCAAGGGATGGATGTTTCGTTGCGCCTGGTCACACCGTCTCTCGAAGATGCTGGTCGTCTGCTGGGTCAGACTCCACTCGGAGTCTTACGGTACATCATTGTTCCACTTTCTGCATCTGGTATCCGGAGCACATGGGCGTTGGTTTTTCTTGGACTCCTGAAAGAGCTCCCGGCCACGTTGCTCCTGCGTCCCGCTGGCTTCGACACGCTTGCGGTGCGTATCTGGATGCCCACCAGTGACGGATTCGTTGTTTCTGCGGCTGGGCCCGCACTCGCGCTCATTGTCTGTGCATTTGTGCCGTTTATTGCATTACAATGGCGTACATCAGAGCACCTCAAAACGCAACCCTGAGATCGGGATATCACAGACATACGCCATATGTATCGACCTGACACCCTCGAAACACCTTCTGCCGGTGCAGTCGCTGCTGGAGCAACCCATGTACAACACCAATTCTGTCTACTGGAACAGCACACCGTGGCCAGCCGGTCCGAGTCTCCAGCATTCGACAAACTGCGAAGTGTGCGTCATAGGGCTCGGAGCATCGGGATTAACCGCACTAACTTCCCTGCATGCGCACGGCATACACGCAATTGGCATTGATTCGGGTATGGTAGGTGCCGGGGCGGCAGGTGCAAACGGAGGGTTTATCCTCGCAGGCATTGCTGAATTTCATCATGATGCAGCTGCTGCGCTCGGTCACGAACGGGCAACGCGCTTATATCACCGGAGCCTCGAAGAAATTTCGCTGCTCGCTGAACACGAACCCACGTATGAACAACGAGGTTCGCTTCGCATTGCCAGCACCCCCGATGAATATGAGGATTGCCTGCAACAATTTGCGGTCATGCGGCTCGATAGATTAGCGGTCGAGCTCTACGAAGGCCCAGAAGGGCGTGGGCTATTGGTACCTACGGATGGAGTCTTCGATCCGCTTGCGCGCGTTCGCCGCATGGCATCTGCACTACGACGGGCCGGTGTTTCACTGTACGAACGCTCACGCGTCACGCACATCGAGCCGCATGCGGTGATTGCAAATAACCATCGCATCACCTGTCGACACATCATTGTCGCCGTTGACGGTAATCTCGAAGTGTTGCTCCCTCAGCTCACATCGGTTGTCAAAACCACACGATTACAAATGCTTGCGACCGCACCAGACACCTCAGTGCAGTTCACACGGCCGGTGTATTACAATTATGGCTTTGATTATTGGCAACAACGGCGCGACGGAACCATCACGATTGGTGGTGCACGTGACCAATATGCAGAAGACGAATGGGGGCATGCAGCCTACCCAACCGAAACCGTCCAATCTGCCATCGAACAGCGATTACGCACAACCGTTGGATCGAACGCACTGATTCGCTATCGCTGGGGAGCAAGTGTCGCGTATCGCCAGGATGATGTTCGTCCGTTTGTTGGGCAAGTATTGTCAAATGTGTGGGCGTGCGGTGGCTATAGCGGCACCGGCAACATCATCGGGACACTCTGCGCACGCGATATCGCTGCCGCCATTATTTCGGGCAACCAGCATGCAATCGCTGGATGGAATGAGTAACGGGAACAGAAATGGCACTCGCATCGATGAAGCATGTTCCGCTTCTAGAGATCATCGGCGACTTCTACGCGTTACCACGAGATCCAAACATCCGGTTCCCAGCGTATCGTGCGCTGATTGGTAACGAAAAAGCACTGACACATCCTCCGTTACTGCACATGAACCCCATGGGTCGTGAGCATATCAACGATTATGTACAGACGCTCCAAAA
>CAIZHO010000513.1 GCA_903932805.1 uncultured Roseiflexaceae bacterium
ATGAGACGTTTGCCCGCTGCCGTCAGGCGATACACCGTGGTGCCATCGGCATGTTGTCGTTCAATGAGTTGCAAGGCACGGCCTGCACTGGTGTAGTACGCGGTTTGGCGCGGCGCGTATCCGATGAATGCAGTGATGTCGTGGGTAGTCATGCTCTGTTGTGCTAACGCCTCGAGCAATCGACACAGCAACGCAAAGTTGTCTGCTTGGGGGAACGGCACCTGCGTGTACTGATCAGGATCAGGTGGCGGCATGGTGGCACGGCTTGTCGCAACGTCTCGGGCAGAGATTCCCTGCGGATCGAGGGTGTAGCAAAAGCGCGCGACCAGGGTAAGGGAGTTGTAATCGAGAGGATCTGCAAACCGATAGCGCGAAATATAGAACGTCTGGTTGCTGTAGATGACCGCGACAGGCGTGATAGGTTTGCCGGTGAGACTCTGGGTGAAGCGATACGGGTAGTAGAGTTGGCGCAGGTGCAAATCGGCCACGTGACGGTTTTTTGCCTCGACGAGGTAGACGCCATCACTCGTTTCGTAGCCTGCATCGATTTCGATTTGTGCGTTGTCGACGTGGATCTGCTGTCGTGTCCCGTCGGTACGACGGATTGAGTACGCGAATTGTCCCGATGCACGCCTGCCCTGCAGGGTCGAGCGGACATGCTCTGCCGCAAAGACGGTGTTCCAAACGCCACTGTTACTGAGGAACGATAGCGCTTCGGCTTCGCTATGGATGTGGTGTGGATTGAGTGTATCGAGGTGTGGTATGCGAATCGGTTGGGGATGTGCTTTGGGGTAGTCGAGTGCCTGGTAGGTTTCGAATGGTCCGAGGATATACTGACCACGGCTGATGGGCAGTATCTGGATGCCGTACTGCTGCAGAATGGCGGGAACTGCACGCGCCTCATCGAATTTCGCCATCAAGCGCGCCTCGCGGACAGTGTTGATTTCATCTGCACTGATGAAGGCAGAGCCATCCCGTGCGATGCGCGTGATGATGTCGTAGCGCTCGAGGATGCGTTGCCAGCTGGCGTTGATGGTAGCGCGTGGCTCCATACTACGACCAGTTCCGCACAAGGACTTCGTTGACCGGCCCACGAGCAGTTGCACGGGCATTGATTGCCCGGCTGGCACGCACCAAATCGATGGAATACCCTGCATACAATGTGTGCATGAGTGGGGTATCGGAATTGCTCAACAGACAGAATGCGCCGTCGTCACTGAGTTCGCGGTAGAGGGCGGCAAGGGCAACTTGGTCTGCCTCACCAAATCCATCGGCGGCGTATTGCGTGAAGTTGCGTTGCGTGGGGCTGTGGTAGGGCGGGTCGAAATACACCAACGCCCCAGCGCTGGCCCGTCGCGCGGCAACGGCATAGTCGCCCTGCAGAATCGTGACATCGTTCGTCCGCAAGTACTCATGGACTGCGCGCAATACCGGTGCATCACAGATGACCGGTTCGCGGTAGTCTCCATACGGGGTGTTGAAAAAGCCGCGCTGATTGACCCGGTAGAGGCCGTTGTAACACGTCTTGTTGAGGTAGATCAGTCGCGCAGCATGTGCGACAGGCGATTGATGTGCATAATCTGCCGCACGATCTTGTGCCCGCACCGCATAGTAATATGCTTCGCAATGGGCGGCAGCATGTGCTTCGAGCCGTTCAATGAGCTCGTCGACGCCGTGTTGGATAACTCGATAGCAGGTGATAAGTA
>CAIZHO010000514.1 GCA_903932805.1 uncultured Roseiflexaceae bacterium
CGAGTCCCTGCAGCGCTCGGGGTCGTTCAAGGTGCGCGGCGCCTACAACGCCATCCGCATGCTCGACGACGCAGCCCGGCAACGCGGCGTGGTCACCAACTCGGCCGGCAATCACGCTCAGGGTGTCGCCTTGGCGGCGCAATTATATGGCGTGCCGGCGCAGCCGGTTTGGTGGCGTTGTTGGCCAGGCTTTTGAGGCGGGGTGTATTGCAATACATCTGGCCCCAAAAAAGAGCGGGACGCATTGAAATGCGTCCCGCTCTTTTAATGTCATCCGGTTCCGACGGATCCGTCCTCCATGACCATACACGCAGATTGCTTCGTCTGTGAGCATGCACCTCCGTGCATGGTCAAGGTGTTGGTGTAGCCGTCTTGGTCGGTGTGCGCGAGACCGCGACGCCGTTGGTCTGGTCACCCAACACAATCACGCGACCACTGCGCAGTCCGAGAATGGTATTCGCATATCCGGCGAATGCGCTGTAGATGTTGGTGTACTCGCGCGGGATTTTCGTCTGATTGTGATCGTTCCGTCCCCAGGCGATGACTTCGCCGTTGTTTTTGACCGCCATCGAGAACTGCATCCCCGCACTGACCTGCTTGATGTCGATTGCAGTCCGTGGAATCGCTGATTGGCCGTAGGCGTTATTCCCCCATCCAATAACCGTTCCTTTGTTGGTGAGTGCCAAATTATGATCCAGCCCGGCAGCAATCTGTGTAATGTCCTTCAAGGTTGCCGGCGGAGAAGACTGCTTGCTGGAGTTCGAACCCCATGCGCTCACCGTGCCATCGACAAACAGCACCACGGTATGGGTGTTTCCACCGACCACGCTTGTGACGACCTTCTTCATCGACGGTACTTGGGCCTGCGAGAAGCCGTTGTCGCCCCATGCGATGACTATGCCGGCATTCGTCAGAGCCAATCCGTGTGCGCCACCCGCAGCCACTGCCTTGATGCCAGACTTCGTCGTCGCTGGAAAATTCATCTGGCCTTTGGTGTTTGCGCCCCAGCCATAGACACGACCGCCCTTGAGTGCCAACGCGAAGTTGGTGCCCACGGCGATGTCCTGGATACCCGAGCCACAGCATGGTGGGATGGTCGCTTGGTTTTCACGATTCATACCCCAAGTAACCAATGTACCATTCTGCAGCAGACCGAGGACAAACGATGCGCCGATTGCACCTTTCTTCATCAAGAACGGAATCGGCGTTGGGGTTGCTGTTCGCGAAGGAGTAGCAACTGCCCACTTAGCATACAGTGTCATATCAGTCGCAGTACTGGGCATATACGGGAACGTCAATGTACTGCCACCATCGCTTGCAGACCAGCCCCCAAAGGTGTAACCGGACCGTGTCGGTGTTGGTGGTGTAGAAATCGGCACCCCACGTAACACTACCCCTGGCGCAATTGCAGATCCAGGTTTTGTGTTATAGGTGAGGGTGTACACTCCCACTGTAATAGTCAGTCCGTTCATAGGACTTCCAACAGCGGGGTACCCCCCAGCAGTAGAACGGATATATGCGGTAGCACCGCTGACGCCGCTAAATGTGCCACTTGCGATCGTCGGCTTATCACCCAAGAAATACACGCTTTTCAGCGCGCTTGCACCATAGAACGCGTTATCCCCGATGGATGTGAGTTTGCTGCCGGTTGCAAAGGTGACGTCGGTGAGCGCGCTTGCACCAAAGAACGCGGCGAACGCGGCAGGCCCGATGGATGTGACTCCCGCCGGGATGGTGATGGCGGTCAGAGCGCTCGCACCTGAGAACGCGTTATCCCCGATGGATGTTACTCCTTCTGGGATGGAGATGGCGGTCAGAGCGCTTGCATTTGAGAACGCGTAATCCCCGATGGATGTGAGTTTGCTGCCGGTTGCAAAGGTGACGGCGGTGAGCGCGCTTGCACCATAGAACGCGACACGGATGGATGTCACTCCTGCGGGGATGGTGATGGCGGTCAGAGCACTTGTATTTGCGAACGCATATGCCCCGATGGATGTGAGTTTGCTACCGGCTGCAAAGGTGACGGTTGCGAGGCTGCTTGCATAGTTGAACGCGGAATCCCCGATGGATGTGACTCCTGCGGGGATGGTGATAGCAGTGAGGGAACTTGTACCATAGAACGCGTTATCCCCGATGGATGTGAGTCTGCTGCCGGCTGCGAAGGTGACGGTTGCGATTTTGTTTGTATTTGCGAACGCGGCAGGCCCGATGGATGTGACTCCTGCGGGGATGGTGATAGCAGTGAGGGCGGTTGCATTTGAAAACGCCCACTCCCCGATGGATGTGACTCCTGCTGGGATGGTGATGGCGGTGAGCGCGCTTGCATCTGCAAACGCATATGTCCCGATGGATGTGAGTTTACTGCCGGCTGCAAAGGTGACGGTTGCGAGGCTGCTTGCATTTGCGAACGCGGAATCCCCGATGGATGTGACTCCTGCGGGGATGGTGATGGCGGTCAGAGCGGTTGCACCTGAGAACGCATTCACTCCGATGGATGTGACTCCTGCGGGGATTGCCGCAGTACCCGTACAGAGATTGTGAGTGGTGACCTCATTAGATGTAATGGTGAACGTGCCACTCAGCGAGCATGCGACGGTCGTTGTGGCAGCGTGTGCCACCGTACCATGGAAACCAAAAACCATCATACAAATCAGAAAGAACGTCACAATTCGGTAGTACATATTTTTCCTTGCAATTAAAATTTATCAACGATGTATTAATATATCATACTAAACAATCAGACAGAACTGTCACCCAATTTCTGTAAAATTTTGAGAATTATTTTTATGTTGTACATTCACATCACACGATGCGCAATCAAAGCGCTCATCATACGGGGCAATCGCCGCCGCTTTGCAGCATTTTCTCCATATCGAGGGTCGAACAGAATAGAGGCAATATGTTTCTATCAGGCAATCATGACGGGGTGATTGTATCGGTCCAGCAGATGAGTGTTCACGGCACCATCATGATGGACGTGGCCGTCCAACTCAAATCCGAAACCGTGCCCCGCAGTGCACGCCTCGGCCCCGAAGCCGTCAGTGGCGCATTGACACCCGGTGCCGCAGTGGTGGTTACCTTCTTGATGAATGTAGTGACCAGCATACGCGTGATATGTTTAGCCAAAAGCTATCCCACGAAGGACCAGCGAACGGGCTATCTCCAGCACGATGTGTGACCGAGATTGCACGTTATGGGTGTGTGCGGTTGGGTATGCCCAATACTCTATCGTCTTCGCGTACCGACAGGTCTGACCTTGTTCGTCGCCTTGACTTCCACCTGCCGAGCACGATTATGCCTAGACCTACACAAACCACATGTCCCTACAGCGACCCAAACAATCGCAACTGTACAGAGTTCCCCAGAGAAAAACTTTTTTATTACAGTTTATTTCTTGAAAACAACCATGTCATCTATTGGCAATTTCTGTGACCTCTGTGGTATTGAGCTACTGCCTTGCGCAGCAGCGTTGACCGTGTGTTGCGTGCATCAAACTGCTCCCAGTGGTACGAGGCACAAGTCGTAAATCCCACAATTCAGCGCAGAAAAAGCCCACCACACAGTACATTGCGCACCCATTCGCAGGTGTTTCCAAGCTGTCATCTGCCCAATCAGGCAGACTGCGCTGCGATGCATCACAAGAATGACAGGTTATGCAACACAGCCGCAATACCATGCGCGTGCTTGGTGTAGGATGGTTACACAGAGTGAATAATCGAA
>CAIZHO010000515.1 GCA_903932805.1 uncultured Roseiflexaceae bacterium
CCGCTGCCGCAAATTGTGTCATCGTCTTCACCATCAATATAGTGTGTTCACTATATCACAAATGACCAGAGGCATCTGACACCTATCGACGATGAGAAGTGTTGTGTCTCCTACTTCGTGTGTGCTACCATGCGCCGCGGACCACCTCGAGTTTGCTGAGGTGCGAAGCTTCGCTCAAGCTGGCCAAATATGTGAGGTCGTTGCCATACTCTATGACGGAAATGCTTGCATTGGTGACCCAGATCCGATTGATGCCATCCATGTGCATGCCCAGCGCATCGGCTGCCAAGATTTTGACGACAACATCATGCGTTGATACCAACACGGTCTGATCCACGTGCTTCTTTTGCAGCATTTCTTTAAAGTCGAGGACACGCTTTAAAATATTGCTGAAGCTCTCACCACCCGGCATTTGTGAACGCGTCGGCGTCAGACGCCATTCGCGCAATCCATTGCCGTATTTGGCGATGACTTCGTCGACCATCAGCCCTGCCCATTCGCCATGATCGATTTCGATAATTGCCGGATCAATAATCATCGGCGTGTCAGGGTGGAACTTGGCAACATGTTCTGCAGTCAAGCGTGCCCGCTGTAACGGGCTCGCATAAATGGCGTTGAACGATTCGGTACTGAGTCGCTCAGCGAGGGCCTCGGCTTGTTTGACACCCATGTCTGACAACGGTGCATCAAACTGCCCTTGATACCTGCCAATGCGGTTCCATTCACTTTCGCCGTGTCGGACAATGACTAATCGCATATGGTATGCTACCTCAATAGAGTGCGTATGTTCCCTGCATTATACACGATGCAGGTGGCGTTTCAGGCACTCCGACACTGTCTTTTCTGAAGGACGCACCATGACCACGCCACCCCTAATGCCGCAGCTCCGGTCGCTCCTCGATCGTGCGGAGCCGTATGCGCTGGTCTATGCACAACACCCCAATGGTGCGGCAATCTTTATTGCATACCTCGACGAAATGACACGTTTGGCCGATGCGTGTACCGCCGCAGGCCTCGATATCGATGCAGAGCAGGTCCGTGTCGCAGCACTCGATGGCCGTGCACGGAGTGATGCCGAAGGCATCATTGCCGCGTTCGGCAACACATCCCCAGACAACGATATCGGGTATCTACAAACCTTGCGTGCACTCGCTGTTGCACGTCAGGCATCCCGAAAACGCCGCCGTGTCATCACTGCGATGATCAGCGCCTGCGTCATTCTCACCGTCGCCTATGTGATCGTCACCGCACCACCGAGTGCAAATATCCCTGCGATAACCACTGCAGCGATTTCAGGCGAGACGACACGTGCCTACACCATCGCGCAACGTGAATACGCAACGTTCCCCCAAGATCCTGAAGTATTGTTGTGGCTATCGGTGCTCGCCGAAGCAACCGGCGACCTCGACGCTGCAGAACGCTACTGGCAACGCACCCTCACCGTCAGTCCCAATCCGGCTGCACTGGTGTATGAACGCGGAAACACGCGGTTACTGGCGGGCAATTTCGCCGCAGCAGAGGCTAGTGTAGACGAATTGCTTGCCGCACCACAGACGGTCCCTGAGGGACTCTTCCTGCAGGCTGCGATTCTCGAAGCCCAAGGTGATGTAAAGGGAGCCATAGCAGGGTACGAAAATGCCAGTCGCGCTGCCGACAAGGCAAACCGTCAAGAAATGGTCGCGCTTATTCGCATCCGAATGGGCGGGTTGATGCGCTTTGGCGTCGAGAGCACTCCTACACCTTAATCACCAAATAAATCATCGATTGTCGGTGCTACAGGTAGCGCATCAGGGGCACGATTGCCTGCGACCGGTGGCCCAAGCACGGCCATTGCCGCATAAAATGCCTCGTCGTATGGCCGTGTGCGCACCACAACAGGCATCGGTACTGCATGCCCGAGAATCAAGCATTGCTGCCGCGAATCAACCGTCGCCAGCCCCGTACGCAACGCTGACGAGCCACTCACACCAGTAAATACCGCGTCGATGTCCTTTTCGTCGTTCAACAATGCAGTGATGCGACTCCCTAATTGGCTCATCACATCACTGTC
>CAIZHO010000516.1 GCA_903932805.1 uncultured Roseiflexaceae bacterium
CTCGGCATCCTCAAAGCCAACCGCATCACCTTCAGCCCTGCATTGCCCGCTGCGTATACCAACGCCATCAAACAGCTCGCGATGGGCGTGCTCAATAAGTGCGTGTTGCGCTACGACACGGCGTTTTGGGGCACTGCGACCGATACCTTCACCATCGCGGGTAGCGACCCGCATGCGTTTTATCAATTCATCCCCCTCAACAAACCCGTCGGGATCCCAGCGCTCGTCGCATTTAACGCCGGGAGTCGTGCCCGGGCCCTCGAAGCAAAGAGCGACGCCCAACTCCAGGCACAGATGGCGGCAGTCGTCAACAAGGCATTCGGTGTCAACAAAACGCCCACCGCCATCATCGCGACGCGCTGGGGACTCGACCCGCACAGCCTCGGGGCGTACTCGTACATCCCGGTCGGCGGTTCGATCCAGGCACGCCGTACGTTGGGGACTCCTGTCAACAGTCGGTTGGTTTTTGCGGGTGAAGCATACACCGAGCGCGATGCTTCAACCGTGCACGGCGCTTACAACAGCGGCAAAGCAGCCGCCAAAGCACTGCTTCGCTGAGCTCCGCAGATCGTATTGCGTCGCATACCACAGTGGACTACACTCGTTGTATACACCGAAAGGATGCCCATGTATCTGTCACCACTGTTCGATACTGCCCTCACCTATGCCACCCACATCCATGCCCACCAGCAACGCAAATCGACCGAAATCCCCTACATCACGCATTTGCTCGGTGTGCTCAGCATAGCGCTCGAGTACGGCGCAACCGAACAAGAAGCCATCGGTGCGCTCCTCCACGATGCCGGTGAAGACGCCGGCGGCGAAGGTCGCATCGCCGATATCCGTTTGCGCTTTGGTACTGCAGTGGCAGACATCGTCGCTGGCTGTAGCGACACGCTCGCAGAACACAAACCCGATTGGCGCACCCGCAAAGAAGCCTATATCGCACATCTGAGCCATACCACACCGTCGATTCGCTTCGTGTCGTCTGCAGACAAACTCCACAATGCACGTGCAATTCTGCGCGATCATTACCGCATCGGCGACCAGGTGTTTGACCGATTCACCGCCAGCAAAGCAGAGACACTCTGGTACTACCGCTCACTCACCATGGCGTTCCAACAGGCGCAACCCAGCGGCGGCGCGCGTGAACTGGTCGAGGAACTCGATCGGACCGTGTCGATCCTCGAGCAACGCTGATTTGTGACCGACACCTGATTGGGCCTTCAGTCAGTTCTTGCGTTGTGCTACGATGAACGGGTAGCAACCTCTGGTGTCTGCGTTGACACCATACCCTCACAGTGGAGGACCCCCAATGAGTACACGGACCGTCCCGATGCGTGCCGTCCCCGGCTATTTTTCGAGCACTGATGGCATCCACATCGCCATTCAAACCGGTGCCGATGCGAGCGACGAAGATCTGCAGTTCTTCCAACAACTCGGAGTCGAGTGGGCCATGGTGGGGATTAACCACCCGCACCAACACACACTCGAGTTCTACAAGGCGTTGGTCAAGCGCTTCGATGCGTATGGGATGAAAATCTACCGCATCACCAACCTCGGCGTGCACAACTCCCCCGAGATGACGCTCAACCTCCCCGGCCGTGATGCCAAAATCGAAGAGTTCAAAACCTTCATTCGCAACATCGGCGCAGCGGGTATCAAGTACAACACCTACGCGCACATGGGCAACGGCATCTGGACGACGGGGCACGTGCCTGGTCGTGGCGGCATGAGCTCGCGTATGCTCGACATCACCAATGCAAAAGGCTATTGGGATGGCAAAGTATACGAAGGCGACCTCACCCATGGCCGGCTCTATACCGAAGACGAGCTGTGGGACAACTACAGCTACATGATTCGCCAGATTGCCCCGGTCGCCGAAGAAGCCGGCGTCTATATCGGTATCCACCCCGATGACCCGCCGGTGTACGCGCTCGGCGGCATCCCACGCTGTATGTTCGGCAACTTCGAAGGCTACAAAAAAGCCATGGACATTGCAAATAGTCCCAATATCGGAGTCTGTTTGTGCATCGGCTGTTGGCTCGAAGGCGGCGAAATCGGGATGGGTAACTCCGTCACGGACGCTATTCGCCATTTTGCCAGCAAAAACCAACTGTTCAAAGTCCACTTCCGCAATGTGACCAATGCAATGCCCGAGCCCTGGGTCGAGACCCTCATCGACAACGGCTACCAAAACATGTACGACGTGATGAAAACACTCCGTGAAGTCAACTTCGACGGCTGCATCATCCCGGATCACATCCCCGCATTCGTCGGTGGACCCAAGGTCGGCACCGCCTACTCGATTGCCTACATGCGCGCCCTGATCCAGGCAGCAAATCAGGAACACTAAGGAAGAAATCAGTCTCAGGTTTCACAACGATACATCCCTGCAGAAGCGTTGCTTCTGCAGGGATGTATGTTTTCCGTCAAGCACAATCGACCGTTAGACCTTTATGGGGTCCAGATGGTGCCGTCTGGCCAGCGTGACTGGGTCCATTCGACGACTTTGTTCTCGGCAGGGTACTTAGCTGCTTTGACTTCGTCGAAGTCAACACCCCAACCCGGCTTGTCGTTGACATACACGTAGCCGCCGTGGACTTCGGGGCAGCCGGGGAAGACTTCGTACAAGTTGGGGCCGAAGTGGATGACCTCTTGGATGCCGAAGTTGCGGCTCGACAGGTCCAAATGCACATTGGCTGCATGGCCGATCGGCGACAC
>CAIZHO010000517.1 GCA_903932805.1 uncultured Roseiflexaceae bacterium
CGACCCCTTTTGGGTACAAGTACGTGAGGCAGTGCTGCGCCAAGCACAGCACGTCAATTGTGAACTGTTAACGCTTTCCACTGCCGCTGATGGCCTGCGTGAGGTGACCAATGCAGCGCAAATTTACGAAGAGCTGCAGGTGCAAAACATCCATGCGGTGATTTGCAATTCGATAGACCAGACGTTGTTGGCGATGTTGCGAACCAGCGCGGTGCCGGTGGTGGATGCATCCGAGAGCACCGTCACGCACTCCTTGTATACCTCACGGCGCGGCCTGTACGACGCCGCGTACGATATCGGTGTGTGGCTGCGCGGACGTATTGTTCCGACGGCAACGGTGCTGGTCGTCGGCGGATTCGACGAAATGGGGTTATCGCGCTTGGCAGGTATCCGGGCCGCCCTGACGGCGAATCCTACGGTAACGGTTGTCCATATTTCGTGCGAGTGGCAATACGATGATGGCTATCGTGCAGTCGCTGATTGGGTACGCACCCATCCCGCGGACGAATGCGCTGCGGTGGTTGGATTATCGGATTCGCTCGCGTTAGGGGGGCGTGATGCGTTGCACGATGCGTACCCGCAGCGGCAGCGGCCATTGGTCTGTGGCATCAACGGTGACCCATTAGCACTTGCCGACATCAGCCGCGGCCGCATGGATGTAACGATCGAGACGATGCTCGATTCGTTCGCCGCCGACATGGTGCAGTTGGCCCTGCAGGGCATCTACATGGGTACGATGCCGACGACGTACGATCCACAGCGTCGGTTGATTGATGCGCACAATGTCGGTGCAATCGCACTCGAAAAGCTGATTTCGTTGGCAGATCTGCCGACACGGTTGGTCGGGGTGAATCGGCAGCGCGAACAAGAGCGCGTACGCCAACTCGAGACCAGCTTGGCGATTACCCAACACGTAGGCTCGATCCTTGAGCATGATGCGTTGATGCATGCGGTGGCGTCGTTGATCCGCGAAAACTACGGATATGATTCGGTGACGTTGTGGCGGTTCGACAGTGAGGGAAATCTGTCGAGCAATACCGCTCCGACCATACCGCTGCGTGGGACCCCATTGGCAGCAGCACTCGCCGAAGAACGGGCGATCTATATCCCCGATACACGACTCAGTACGCGCTTTGATCAGCATGTCAACCAGACCAATACGCGTACACGGTTGGTCTTGCCAGTACGCTGCACCGGCGCGATTACTGGGTTGCTCGATTTGCAACACACGACGCTGTTGCCGCACATCAGTGGCGAAATCGAAGGATTGCAGTTGGTGGCCAACCAAATCGGTATCGCGCTCCAAAACATCGACCTCTATCAAGCGGCTCGGAAAGCGCAATTCGTCGCCGAACAAGCCGATCGTCTCAAGACTCGACTGCTCGCAAACGTCAGCCACGAGCTGCGCACCCCGCTGCACATTATTTTGGGCTACAGTCAGCTCTTAATCACCGATGTCGCGCCGTATGGGGTGGCGCTCGGCAACGAGGTGCGCAATGATATCATCACCATTCAACGTAGTGCTGAGCATCTTGTGTCGCTCATCAACGATTTGTTGGATATTTCCCGTGCCGAAATCGATGAATTGGTGCTGTTCCCCGAGCAGACAGATATCTCTGTGCTGATGCGGGATTTGTTTACTGAACTCATGACAACCCTGCACAAACCCGGCCTCATCTGGAAGATTGACATCCCTGATCCGTTACCGCTCCTGCACGTCGATCCGACGCGAATGCGCCAGATTCTCTTTAATCTACTCGGGAACGCGGCGAAATTCACTACAACCGGATCGATTGTGTTGGGTGCACAATCCGAACCTCCATATGTGCACATCTGGGTACAAGACACGGGCATCGGTATTGAACCGGCCCTGCAAGAGACAATATTCGAACCGTTTGTGACGCTGACTGACGCCGTGACGAGTTATGGTGGGGTCGGACTGGGATTAGCTATTACGCGACGGC
>CAIZHO010000518.1 GCA_903932805.1 uncultured Roseiflexaceae bacterium
CGTCTAGGGCTAAGGGGGGGCGTTCCTGATGGCATCGAAGCAGTGACCGTGCATGGACGCTGGACCGTGCAAATGTTCTCTGGGGTTGCGGATTGGGGCAGGATTGGCGCAGTGGTGGAGGCGGTTCGCAGCATCCCTGTTATTGGTAATGGCGATGTCAACGAACCAGAGCACGTTCCAGCGCTCATGCAGGCCAGTGGCTGCCGCGGTGTCATGGTGGGTCGTGGCTCGCTACGGACACCCTGGATCTTCCGACGGGCCATGGGGTTGCTCCGAACAGGCGAACTACCGCCCGAGCCGTCGTTTCACGAAAAATTGAATTGCATTGCCCGGCACGTGGAGCTGCTGAATCGGTACCACGCCGTGGAGCACGTCCTGCACTGCATGCGAAGCCGGATCAGTTGGTACGGCAAGTCCATGGGTCACGTAAAGGGCCTCAAAGAGGGCATCCGAACCGCACCCGACGTGGGAACCATGCTGCGGGTCATTGAGGAGTGGCGCCGCCCCGATGGCGAGGCGATCTCCAAAATCAGCGATGAATTAAGGTTATCGGTCGAAAGGTCGTAATATCGCTGATTAAGAGTCGTTGGATGCGGCTTTTCCGCTGTTGGTAGTGCACTGAGATTCCCGGTACCCCGAATTTTAGCCCATGAGCGCCGGAGTTTGCCACGATTTCTTGCTTCCGCGGAGAACTGGGGTACTTTCTCCTCACTGACAAGAAGTCGCGTCAGTAGAAGCGTTCGGAAAACAATCATCGGCCGTACCTGAGGGAAAGGGTTTGGCCGTGTCCCCCTAAAGGAGGAGGGCACATGGTCTCTATTCATTGGTCAATCGCGTGTGTTGCTGTACTCGGAACTGGATACTCAGCCTCGGCTGGTGTCGTCTCCGGATCGCAAACCTTCTACAACACGTCTGCTTCAAGCAGAACATACACGTACTACCAGTACGCGCCGATTTCTGGCGGTTCTGGCGGAAACGTGATGAACGGCTCAGTTACTGCAACACTCACCGACCTCAATGGGAACGGTGCAACGTTGGGAAGTAATCCTGCCGGTGCCGCCATCTACACAGCCACTATCAACGACGTCGCCGTGCAAACGCTCTGGAACCCCCAGTTCGGATTTGCGGTTGGACAGTTCTTGAGTGGCGCCACTGTGCCCGCCAGTTTCGCCAATGTCCCACTGCCCTCCGGCGTGCCGGCTGATGGCAATGCAGGCGTGGTGCTTCGATTCACGCTCAGCGCAGGTGATGCCGTTTCATTCGCCTACACATTCAACGTAGTTCCGGGACCTGGTGCCCTTGCTCTGTTGGCCTGTGCCGGTTGTGCAACGAACGGTCGCCGCCGAAAGGGTTGATCGGTCACATTCGTTGCTTGCTTGTGACTGCGTGAATAGCAGTCTTCTAACGTAGTCTGGTTTGGTTCAGCATTGTTAACCCGATGAGGGAGAGGCCCGAGATGAAGTTCTGTCTCAGTTCAATACTTGCAGTGACTGCCCTCACAGGATCAGCGATCGCGGGAATTCCCGTGGTACAGATTTCTGTCGCTGGCAGTTCAGGCGGCTCGGCATCTGCTGCGCCCGTCGGTTCACCTGGGGGCGACCCCTTCCAATACAGCTACAACAGCACACTTGCTGGAACTGGCTTCTTCTCCAACTTTACACTGACCGCCACGGATACCACCAGCTCCGATCGTGCGATCTTTGGAGGTCTCATCACGCTGATCAATACATCAGCGTTGGTGCAGACATTCACTGTTGATATCAGTGCGAGTACGTTTGCACACGGTTCAAGCAGCTTGACCGGTGGATCCGTCAGTGGTGTGTTGACGGGCAACTCCGATGGTGGGACCTTTGCATCCGCAAACGGCAACTCCATCTGGACTGCTTACATTCGTGCGAGCGCGATCAACAACAATATTGCTTCGCTACTGAATGCACCGTTTAAGGTGGGTTCAAATGCGGACAGTGTCGCGTCGATTCCTGGCGAAGCGTTTGGACAACCCATTCCCACCCAGCCAGCAATAGCTATGGGTGACGCGATGGGAATCCGTCTGCTCTTTCAACTGGGTGCCGGAGATCAGGTTGATCTGACAACGGCCTTCGTGTTGGAAGCAATTCCAGCGCCAGGCGCCGTGGCTGCCTTTGCACTCATTGGGCTTGGCCAGCGCCGACGTCGGCGCGAATGACCGGATTGATATTTCTTTGACACGCCTGCTGGGCGGCTTGCGGTCATACGCAATGCCGCCCGGCTCATTTTTAATGAGCTCGCGACGGCGGATGCAGGCCATGAATGCCAGGACATCCACCCCGGGCGGCTTATTTCAGGTCTTTTGCGTTCGGCAGGTCGTCGAGTTTGCCGATGCCAAACTGCTTGAGAAACTCGGTGGTGGTTCCGTACAGCATGGGTCGGCCAACCTCATCCGCGCGACCAACGATCTTCACCAAGCGACGTTCCATCAGGCTGCGCAGCACTTCGCCACATGCAACGCCACGGATTGATTCAAGGTCTGCGCGCAAGAGCGGCTGCCGATACGCAACAATCGCCAGTGTCTCCAGCGCAGCCTGTGTCAATCGGCCCTGCTCTCGTACGCCCTTCAGGCGCGCAACGATTGGTCCAAACGCAGGCAAGGTCATCAATTGACGGCCACCTGCCACGCTCTCGATACGGAATGTTCGACCGTCTGCTGCATAGCGAACATTCAATGCGTCGATCGCCTCGCGGACTTGCGCGGCTGCGCGCTTCTGTTGTGGCGTTTCCTCGGCCGCTGGTTCTTCAGCCGCGGGTGCCGCTGCAGTATCAGTTTCCGATTCAGAATCAGCGTTTGTGTCAGCCTTCTTGCGGCGGCGCTTCACAGGGGCGACATCGATAATGCCCAAGAGTTCAGCAACACGTGACTCGGATACAGGGCGATCGGCCACCATCAATACTGCTTCGACGCGCTGCTCCAACGGCAGGTCAAAGCAGGGAATCGCCTGCTCTGCC
>CAIZHO010000519.1 GCA_903932805.1 uncultured Roseiflexaceae bacterium
ATATGGAGGCAGCACCGCAGTCGTCGAGGGCTTTGTCGTCCAAAATGACGAACTCGGCTTGCCCGAAGACCAATTCATGGTGGCCCGCTATGTCCTCAAGTGCTGCACCGCCGATGCAGGCGGGGTGGGCATGCGCATCGCCTGGGGCAACGCACGCCAGTTTCGATCCGATCAGTGGGTACGCGTCAGCGGCACCCTCGCCGTCGAGGCGAGTACCGGCGTTCCGCGACCGCTCATCGTCGCATCCTCGGTCGTTCCCATCGAGCAACCGGGCCGACCGTACCTTGTCCCCTAAGGCGTTGCTGCAGGTCGCTCCCCAAAAATCGCCCGCCCGACCCGCACCATCGTGGACCCTTCGCCGATCGCCACGTCGATGTCGCCGCTCATCCCCATCGACAACGTCGCGAGCAGGTGGTCGGGCAGCTCCGGCTGGAGCGCATCACGCAACAGTCGCAACGAGCGGAACACCCCGCGCACCGACTCGGGCTCGTCACTATACGGGGCCACCGTCATCAGCCCTTCGATGCGCACGCCCGCAACCTCGCCTATTGCACGCACCACGGCAACCACCTCGGCGCGCACCTGGTCATTCGTTTCCCACCCGTGTGCCGCGATACCTTCTTTTGTCTCTTCGCCTGACACATTGCATTGCAACAAGATTCGAACCGGCGCGCGACCGAGTTCGATGGCATGTCTGCCCAGTGCTTGCGCGAGCGCCAGGCTATCCACCGATTGGATGACGTCAAACAGCATCACCGCTTTTTTGGCTTTGTTGCGCTGCAAATGACCAATCAAATGCCACTCAATTCCCACCAGTTCGGCACAGCGTGGGATCTTTTCCTCTGCCTCTTGAACCCGATTTTCGCCAAAGATGCGCACGCCCGCCGCATAGGCGGCATGCACCAGTTCTGCGGGGTGTGTTTTGCTCACGCCCACGAGGGTAACATCACTGCGCTGGCGTCCCGCTGCCTGCGTCGCCTGCTGTATGCGTTGTTCAATCCGGGCAATTGCCTGTTTCATGGCATCCTCTATCGTCTGTGGGGGGATTGTACCATGCACAAAAAACCGGTACCACGGGCCCCGCCCATGGTACCGGGGTCGCGCAACGTCAGCTCCGATTGGCAGCCAACCCCGCGTTGACCACATCGACAGTCACTTCTGTGGCACCCTGCTCCCGTGCAATCCCTTCAATGACCATCTGTAGCTGGCGTGATGCCGAGATACGCGGCAAATACGGCAGCTTCTGCAGTTCCGCATCCAGCAAATCACGTGCGTCACTCGACCAGCGCAAGTTGCCGCTCTGGCCAGATGGGGCGGCTGCAGGTGCGCCGCCTTGGCCGCGTGCCGCTGCATATGCACCATCGACCGGCAAGAAATTAAGCAGCCCATCATATAGCCGATTGACGATTTCTTGCATCAAGATGACGCAGCCGCGGTACCCGATAAACGGCGTTCCGACGGCACGCCGGACGGCAGGTCCGGGGAACGACGCGGGGATGTAGTTCGTAAAGCGTGCCCCTGCTTCACGCAGGTAGATGCGCTCGTTCATCGACCCAAACAGAAAAGACGGAGCCTTCTTGTGGATGTGCTGACGCGTCGCTTCGTTGTCGTAGTCGCCCGGTCGCCGTGGTCGCGCGGTCGAAAAGGCGATCTTCATCCCCAGTTCCTCACCCAAAAAGCGCTCCAGACCATCTGCAAGTCCGCGTCCAGCCACAATACCGACATCAAGTGTGCTAAACCAGTCACCCTGTGGTCCACGCCACAAATCCCACACCGCCTGCAAGGTGGTTTTCTTTTCGTTGGCGATGAAGGCCTCGGCCTGTTCGCTGGTGCCGAGCAGTGCCCCCAGCGCACGCACAAACGCGTTGCTGTCTTTCATTCCATATGGGGCAGTCAAAATGGGTTTCTCGAGGCGCTCCGCCAGTCCCATGCCGAACTCTTTATACAACACCACCGTGACAGCCCCTGCAGCCAAACGGTGCATCTCTGCCAATGTGGTCGCATACGGGAACACGATATTGACGGTGCCACCCGCCCCTTCGATCATGCGCCGCATTTCTTCGAGTTCTGATGGTGCATTGAAGCATCCATAGGTCGGCCCGATGATGTTGACGGCGCGCGGGTTGGGGGTAACGGTCGCTGTCTGTTGCGCGCCATACTCGTCCCACAGCCACACCAGTACCCGGTCGCGGCCCGCCCACTCGTCTTCGGCGAGCGAGTTGCTGTAGTAGAACTTGGTACCGGTGCCGAGTTGCTTTACCAGTGACGAATGGTCAGAGCCAATCATTTCGGATTCGGCAGTCGACACGACAATCACCTGCTTGTTGTCCAACACCCCCGTCAACGCCAGGTTGTCGTAGGTCCATTTGACTTTGTCTGCAGTCCCTTTGCCGCCGACTTCTTGTTCGGTCATCGTCGCTGGGGTCAAATTCTCGATGTGGGGGACCGCATCGGTATAGTCGGGCACTGCGGTGCCGACCAGATTAAAACACCCGACCGGTGCATCACAAATGACATGCACATCGGGCATGGGGCACATCGTCCATATTGCTGCCCAGTATCCACTGGTATCCGAAAGGTCACGAATAACGGTAGGTGCCATTGCTGGTTTCTCCATCGGCTGTAGGATTAGTCGGCGAAAAATTCCTGCATGAACCGGTAGCGGTCGCCTTTGGTCAATACCTCAGCTACAAACTCAATCGTCGCTGCCATCCCGCTGCTCAAAAAGAACGGTCGTGAGGCCAATTGATTGGTGAAGTACATCGCCGGGATGCCACGCTCTTTGGCAACACTGGCCAACGGTGTCGTGCCAAATACCAGGTCTGGTGTGTAGCGATCAATCGCCGCGACATCCTCTTCGAGTGCCTTGCGGTAGATGACTTCTTTGGTGCCGTGTGCCTTCAACCACATTTCATCGGGCAAGACCAATGGATCTTGACCAATGCTGGTCGATACATACGGGACATGCGCCCCTGCCTCGACCAACATGCGGGCATATGCCAACTCCGTGCCTTCGTACCCCGTCACCATCACGGTTCCGCTGAGCGGCTGGGCTGCCACGATGGCGGTGGCCTTGGCACGCTCTTCGTCGGCGACCTGCTGCACCAATGCTTCGTCGAGCCCCAGGATGCTGCCGATGGATTTGATCCACGCATAGGTTCCGCTGATGCCCACCGGGGCTCCGCCGGCAATCGACATCCCAATCGAACGTGCGACGTTCATCGATTCTTTATAAAAGGGATGCAGTGGTGCCATTGCAGCAGCTCGACCTGCCCGCCGGAAGTCTTCGATGGAGCGTCCCGGCAAGAAAATCGTCTCACTGACGCCCATGCGCCGCAGCAGCGCGTCGATCAACAACGGATCCGCCGGGAAGACCTCACCCAACAACACGACACTCTTGTCAACCACCGGTCCGTCGCGCTCGGCAAGTCGATTCAACAATGCTGCGACGGCGATATCTTTTGCTTCGGGGTGCGAATGGATGGCATACGCCGGTACCCGCACCAGTACAACATCGGCATCACCACTCTTTCGCGGGAGCAGTTCCTCGGGCATACCAGCAGTCTCGGCCACACACAACGACACCACAGGGATCAACTTGACCCCTGGTTCTTTGCCAGCTACTTCGATGGCGGCCCGGGTCCCCTCGACCACTTGCCCACTCATCAGTTCGGCGGTGCCCAATTGCGGTGCCAATATCGATTTACTCGCACCATAAAAGTGCGTCACAAATGTCAGCCCATACAGACACCCGGTGTCGGTCGCCATCACCGGGTGTGAGCCTTCGAGCCGTGTCAATATGCGCAATGATCCGAACGCAGGGCACATCGATTGCGGATGGAGTTTGCACGGTGTTTTTGTCGCGCCTGTTTGGTTCAATTCAATGATTTCAGCCACAATGCCCTCCTTTTTTTGTACTGCAGAGACTTCACTACATATACTGCAAATAAGAGGCGTATGCCTCTTATTGCCGGTTCGAAGTTATTCGTCTTTTACCGATGCGGGGTCAATGCGCATATACGCGCCTGTTGCCTGCTTATTGGTGAAGTATGCGGCAACAATAAACCCAATGATGACCAGCCCCAATGGAATGAAACACATGACCAAACCGGACGTTGATGGACCCATGATGGTGCTCCTCTCACATGTATCGCTACAAGTGTCGCCACTTGAAAGCCCCAATAAAACTACTCTGCCTGCTGCGGCGCGTGTGACGGCATAATCAATTCGCGCATCTTGGCGGGATCAAAGCGAAAGTTTGCCACCAAATCCAACACATGTTGGAAGTGATGGGCGGGAATAGTTACGAACAGCTCTCCCGGCAACAGTTTATTGTGCATCCGGCCGCCGCCATCTCCGGTCGCAAACACGCTGTTTTGCTTGTTGATGGGCGTCGCAAAAATCGACGCACATGCGGAAGGGCCGACTTCACCAATCGGGAACGTCCCTTCCCGCACCGACGCAGCACCAGCGATTTGCATCGCATGCAACGCATCAGTAACGCAAATGACCGTATCGATATGGACGCCTGCCGGCACATCGTTGAGCGGTGCAGCAGCCAGTGCCACAATGCTCCCGTCCGGCAAGCGCTCACTCTGTGCTTTGTTGCGTTTGGCAGCCTCAGGGGTAAAAAATCCCTGTGCCATGGTCAAATATTCACCTTCGGTGATCAGGGGTGCCGCTTTGGGCAACAACCCCAGATGCCACAAGCCGACATAGCAGTCATGATGCTTTGCATCGACATAGATCCGCTTGCCGCTCTCCGCCTCGCGGACGATACCGCAGGCAACGACCTGTGCCGGTTCGTACCCTGCAGGCGCTGCATCACGACAGTACGTAATCGCGACCGGTGTGCGTTTGACTTTGAGTACATCTACCAACACGCGGTAGAGTTCTTGTGGATCGACTGGTGTCATGACAGTTCCTCAGCGATACGATGGTGCGTCCATCTCGCGCAAATCGACATAACTAAATTCTTGGCCCGAACGACGCAACGCAGACAAAAACGCTGCTTTGTTGTCGAGTTCGTCGATTGTCCCAATCCGGATTTCGACAGCGCCTGACGTCACGGTGACACCGTCGCGGTCGTTCCTGCTCAAGTCAGTGACATACAAGCCGATTGCTTCCATCACCTGCTTAACTTTGAGCTGAACGGGGTCATCTGTCTGGACCTGTGGGATGACCGATGGATTCAGCGACAGCATCGGGATGGCCTTTTTGTTGGCGTTCGTGCCCGCAAACAGTTCGTCTGCCGATGCCGAGTCTGGTCGGCCTTCTGGCTCTTCGGCGCCAAAGACGCGCAAAAAGTCATGATATTCGAGTGCGGTGTAATCGTCGCACGGTGGAATCTCGTTTTTGGCGATTTTGCTGGCAAGTTCACCAAAAATCGTATTGAACTGCTCGTCTTCCAGAGCCAATCGACAGGCATCTGCCAATTCACGCACTTTGCGGCTCAACGGGATGCGTGCCAGGATCGGCAAACCGACTGCTTTGGCATAGGTATCTGCCGTGTCGCTGCCGTCGTCACGATTCACAATCAACCCCAGTACCGACGTCGTGCCACCCATGCTGCGGAAATACGCAGCTGCTTTGGCAATGTTGTTGGCTGCATACAGTGATTGGCGATCGTGGCCGACCACGATGATGACTTGCTCTGCCAATGACCGTGCAAGCGGGGTTGCAAAGCCGCCACAGACGACGTCGCCGAGGAAGTCCATCACCACATAGTCAAGGTTCCATTTGCTCAGGCCAAGTCCTTCGAGGGTTTTGAATCCAGACGAAATACCCTGGCCACCGCAACCGCGGCCGACCTCTGGTCCACCCAATTCACAGCCATATAACACTGCATCATTGCGCAACTGACTGCGGAAGATGACATCTCCGACGCTCAATTCGTCTTCGCGCCCTTGTTCCTTGAAGATACGCCACTGTTCACCGAGTGTCGGCAATGAATGCCCACCAAATACGGTGTTACACGAGTCGTGTTTGGGGTCACAGCCCAGCTGCAACACACGGAAACCGTCGAATGTAAGACGCGACGTCAGGTTGGAGGTGAAGAAACTCTTCCCCATCCCGCCTTTCCCATAAATTGCTAACATGCGTGGAGCCATGGTGCTCCCCTTTTCTAGGCTGTACCTACCAGGTCAGCAGCAGCTTGAGACAATGTGGGTCAAAGAGTGCCGTTGTGTACGCGGTCGATATCTGATCAAGCGTCGCGTGGTGCGTGATGAGTGTGCTGACATCCAAAATGCCACTCTGCATCAAGTCACGACTCCGCTGTAAATCACCAGGAGCCCATTCTTTGGATGTCAGCAGGCGTGCCTGCTTGAGGAACAACGGCATATACGGCAGTTGAATGGCGTCGTAATACCCGAGCAAGACAATCGTGCCATTGAGCGCGAGCGCCCCGATTGCCGAAGCCGCTGCATCCATCTTGCCACTCGCCTCGATAATCACATCACAATCTGCGACACCATACGAACTCAACGATTGTGTCGACACATCACATACCATCTCGGCTCGTGCGTGTGCCAAGCGTTCTGCGTGGACATCACTCACGATGACGTGCGCGCCCCTGGCTGTTGCAATCCGCGCCGCGAGTTGGCCGACCGGTCCTTGGCCAAGGATGAGTACACGTTTGCCGCTGATGTCGCCAGCCATATCGACGCCGTGGAGTGCCGTAGCGGCCAATGCCAAAAACACGCCGTGTTCCGGTTTGATACCCTCGAGGGTCACCACCCGTTGACCGTCTGCATGCAACACGCTCGATTGACCACCCCAGGCAGGGTTGACATCGACATAACAGCGCGCCCCGCCGACATAGACAATCGTATTAAGCAGCGTAGCCGGTGCTTCCGCACCCACAGCGATCACCCGTCCGACGGTTTCGTAGCCGGGGATAACGGGGAACTGCAACATTGGATGCGGCATATGCCCCGCATACAGCATGCGTTCCGTCCCTGCGCTAATCGATGTATACAGGGTCTGAATGGTCACGTCAGTGGCGAGCGCAGGAGTAAGTTCGATGTCACGGACGGCAACAGTCTCTGCTGCGGACATCACAACGGCACGTGCGTGGGTCATCTCATACTCCTTTCTGCGCGAGCCGACGTTGTTTGCCGGCGAGAATTCCACGACGGATAAACTGGCCACAATTAATCAGATAGGTAGCGTAGGCAAACAGCATAGTGGCCATGACTGCGTTGTCGTCCCAGCCGAGATATTTGACAATGAAATACAGATTATGGGTAACCATCGCAACGGCATTACCAACGTCTTCCCA
>CAIZHO010000520.1 GCA_903932805.1 uncultured Roseiflexaceae bacterium
ATCAACACCTGCGCGACACCGGCCATGATTTGGCCAACGGCGGTGCTGCTCAAGACAGCACCAATGTGTACCCCCCAACGATTCAGCGAGCGGGGTGCCATGGTGCTCCCCTCCGCGCGATGAGGAAGCATCCGTAGATGACCCCACCGAGCGATGCGTACGCCACGTTGATGAGCTTCAGGATGCGCCAATGCAACCGCTTGCGGTGCATGCTGGTAGGGGTGCCAACGCGTACTTTGGTGGGCCGCAATCCAAAGCGAAATTCCAGGTGGTCTCTCGCTACCGAAATACCATACCAGGCATACCAAAGGTGTAGTGCAATCATTCCTACCGTGTACCCGTGCGCTGCGCGTGAAGCATCGTCAGGGGTTTGCCAGGCATTATGCAAGACACGCAACGCTGGCTCGTAGGCACACGGGTAGTGCAGGCAGAGCAGGCGCAACGCATATTCGACATCTTCGCCCGAACGGCAGAGTGCACCGGCACCCAACAACGGTTCGAACCCACCGAACATGCGTGCCATTGGCACATGGATAATCATGTTGTTCCCTTGCCCCAATGTTTCGAGGATGGCAGCAGGTTGCTGTACCTGCACTGCTGTGGGAGAGGTACGTAGCGCCATACACACCGTGCCATCAGGGCGTGATGCCCAGGTCGTCACCCCCGCAGGAGTTGGTGCGTGGTGGAGGGTCCAGTCTGTGCCGGTTGGGTAAGTTGCCCCAAACCAGAGTGCGACTTGGGGGGATGTGGTGACGAGCCGACGGGCAACGGTGAGCCAGTCGTGATCCGGTAGACAATCGTCGTCACACACCACGAGATAGGTGGTCTGACAGATGTCCAGCAAGATGTTGCGGGCAGTTGCCAGTCCGCTCCCCGGGTGATGCAGGTAGTGGATGTTGTCGGGCATTGCAATCGAAGTAGGGTGTGGCGATTGGTCGACAACCAGTATGGGCACTGCTCCCCCGCCTTCAAGATGCGTGATGTGTGCAATCCAGCGTGCGAAGTGTCTTGGTCGATTGCGCGTTGCCAGGCCAATGCTGATCATGAGGTCACCGCACGATCGCCGGCAGCGGCAGTCAGTAATCCGGTATACCAGCACAATCGGAGCCACGTATATCCCAGCCAGTACTGGTAGCTCGTCGCAAGCAGTGCATCGCCGAAGGCAACCAACGGCATGATGCCAATCATGCACCAACGCAGGACCGTTGGGAGTTGTCGAACCCACCTTCGACCGTGTCCTGTCGCGTGCCCTACCTGCGCCCAGGCCGTGCCGTAACGAAAAAGCCGGCGTGATGCGGTGCTCCACCCATCGGGTTGGGGTCGATGGGTGATGCGGGCTGTTTGTACGATTGCTAACGCCCCCAGCGATGCCAGGCGCATCGTCAATGCCGTATCTTCGCCGGCAGGGTGTGTATATATCTCATCGAATCCGCCCACGGCCTCGAATGCGTCCCGACGCACCACCAGGCACATGCTCATCAAGGACGCTACGTTGGACGTACGCGCTGTCACAAACTGCGGGCCACTCATCACGCGATGCATACAGCGGCGCCAATAGGAATCGGTCGGGTTGTCTGCAAGGACCGGCCCTGTTGCAATAATTCCAGGCGATGTGCACCGTTCGAGCAATGCGTCGAGCGTGGCGGAGCTGCATTCGACATCATCATCGAGAAAACAGAGGAACGCGGTCTGTGCACCCGCAGCCCCACAATTGCGTGCTGCAGCAGGACTGAGCAATCGGTCAGTCTCGATGGCAGGGATGCTGCTGATTGCGGCGGCACCAGACGGGTGTACGACGACACACTCTGACCACCCATCTGCGCGGAGGGTGTGCACCAGGGTGTGCACGCGGATCGGGTTACGGGTCGGCACGATAATCCGCACGTGGTCACGCATACGCCACCTCGCCACTATCGAGGCCATGGGCACTATACCAGCGCGGCGCAATGGTACGCCACTGATAGGCATGCATATCGGGCACGAAACGCGGTGCGCGTGTGGTGCGTGCACAGAGTGCGTGTATCGCGGTCGCATACGCTTTTGCATTACCGGGTGCTGCATAGAAGCCAGCTGTACCAAGGATGAGGCTGCGGTCCCCGACGTCACTGGTGATCACGGGTGTACCTTGGGCCATGCTTTCGAGGATTTTGAG
>CAIZHO010000521.1 GCA_903932805.1 uncultured Roseiflexaceae bacterium
AAACGTTGAGCGCGACACACCGCACATCTTGCCCCGTCTCCCCGCCTGCGCATCCTGGCCGGCTCTGAGTGGTGTATGTCTACACCGTTCCCACCAAACGAGGTGTTCCACGCGTACGCCAAAGAAGGGGGCGTAGCGGTGCAATAATCTTTCGACAAATGTCACAACATACGTTAAACTGTCAGATATTGTTGCAAGGAGTGCTATGTCTGCCAAATTTTTGTTGACGCTTCTGTCGCTGAGTCTGTGCGTCAGTTGTGGTGTACGCGAGGCCGTTCCAACGCCCGAACCAATTATCATCGTGGTGACTAATACGCCACCGCCAGCGACGGCGACGGCCACTGCTTCAGCCATCGCGAGCACGGTCCCATCTCAGACACACACTCCATCGGCCACCACCGTCCCGACCGAGACGCCGATACCGAGTGCCACGAGTGTCCCGACGGCGACGATCCCACCGACGGCAACCGCCAAGCCCTCACAGACGCCGCGCCCCACCGCAACGGTCAAGGTGAGTTGTGCGACGCAGGCGGCCCCATTCAAGGCACGCGTGTTGGCAGTGCGCAAGGCCTACCGACCACTGGTCGACAAAATCTACAACTACACCCAAGAGCTCGTTGATGCCAGCTTCGACGAAGCACGCGTAACGGCGGCGTTTGCGGGTATTGATTCCATCGATGTGCCCGCGTGTGTCGATGCCAGCGAGATTCTCTATTCGTTCGGTCTGCTCCGCGATACACTGATGACAGCCTTCATCGAGATGCGGATCGAGAGTAATGGACAGTACCCCTCAGAAGAGTCGTTCGCGCGGGTACGTAGCTGGCACGAAGAAATCAAGGGCTTCGAGCGCGACATCGATGCCAACATCAAGAAGATACCGTGAGGTGCTGCTGCGTGCATAGGCTCTTTCGGGTATGTACGAGATCGAGATGATTCGTTCTCCCTAGGTATCTCGTGTCTTGCGCAAAAACGCCCCGCAGAGCGCTCTCGTCGTGATACGATGGTGCTCATTGCTGCGCTTGCAGGAGCGATATTCGATGAACACTTCATTGCCTAGAACATTCATTGAACGGATGACACATACCTATGGCTCCGCCGGCGCTCAGTGGTGTGCGGCGTTGCCTGGTCACCTTGCACAACTCGCATTGCAATGGGATCTCGTTCTCGGAGATCCCTTTCCCTTGACCATGAACTATGTGTGTCGTGCAATGCACCGCACACACCGAACGCCATTGGTCCTCAAAACGGGCTTCCCTGCTGAAGAGTTTGCTGCAGAACTTGCCATGTATGATCAGTACCGCGGGAGGACCGGGGTACAGTGCATTGCGATCGATCACGCACAGTATGCGGTGGTGCTCGAGCACATCAACCCGGGAACTCGGCTGGACGATGCAGGGATGTGTGACCACGATCAGGCACATGTCATCGCTGGTCTGATTCGCGATAGCGTCTTTCCTCATGATCGCGGCGTCGACCTGCCCTCCATCGACACCATCGTCAATGACATTCGTCCCCATGCACGCATGATCTGTGCACAGCGGCCCGAGTTTTTTTCTCTTGAGCATATCGAACGCGCATGCCACATCATGACTACGTCTACCACACGGACGAAATGGTACCCCCTGCATGGCGATCTGCACGCAGGCAATGTATTGTTGCGAGACCGTCGCTACGTGCATATTGACCCGCAGGGGCTCATCGGTCCGATGGTGTACGAATGCACCCCGTTTATTCGAGATAGACATAAAAGTGTTGCCCATGCGCAGGAGAGTAACGAACAGACAGGCGCGTTGCAACAGGTTTTTGCAGACGCACTCGATATTCCTGTCGTAGTGGTTGCACAATGGTGTTATGCAACAGCGGTCTGTTCGGCGTGGTGGTCGTTTCAATCGACACAGTCAATCGAACCGGCGGATTACCGTGCAGTCGATGATTTTTGGACGTTGTTACAGATGCACAACGCAATGTAGTCAATGGAGGAAGCACCAAAAGCACGTTTTGGTATATTTCGAAAACTCTGTACGACATTTCTTTCGGTTCCAAAGAAATAAGCGGTCAGCAGGGGTGTCAAAATGGCGTAAGATGAAAGGGATGGTATGTGTCTTTAGCATATGACAGATCAGTCGAGGGGAGTCACATGAAACGCACCGCAGCAGCGCCGCTGACACAGCCCGAAAAACCACGCATGGATCGCACCGTTGTGCGCACCCTCGAATCAATCCAGAAGCGCATTCTGTGGCTTGCTACCAACATGATCCACCACGCCAACCACGTCCGTCCCAATACGGATGGTACAAAGGTCGGCGGTCACCAGGCATCGTCTGCATCGACTGTGACGTTGATGACGGCGCTCTATTTTCACTTCTTGCGGGCAGGCGATCGCGTCGCCGTCAAACCGCATTCTTCCCCGATTTATCATTCCATTCAATATTTGTTGGGCAATCTGCCCAAGCGCTACTTGCCCATGTTGCGCGAATACGGCGGGTTGCAGTCATATCCCAGCCGCACCAAAGACCCCGAGGCGGTGGATTTTTCGACCGGCTCGGTGGGTTTAGGCGTCGTCGCGCCGTTATTCACTTCCTTGACGCAGCGTTTTCTGCGTGACCATGGCGTTGCGGTACCAGAACGACGCTTTGTGGCGGTGGTGGGTGATGCCGAACTCGACGAAGGCAACGTCTGGGAGGCCTTGCTTGACGAAGCCCTCGACGGAATCGGCCAGGTCGTCTGGGTGGTCGACCTCAATCGCCAGAGCCTCGACCGTGTCGTCCCGGGCATCCGTGCGTTGCGTCTGAAGAAGCTCTTTGCCCAAAATGGCTGGCGGGTGCTCGAGGCCAAATACGGCCGCAAGCTCCAAGAGCTATACGCGCTGCCGGGCGGCGAGACGCTCCGCAAGCGCATCGACGACATGAGCAACGAAGAATACCAAGCGTCGATCCGTTTGCCCGGCAAGCAACTCCGTGAACACATGTTGGCCGG
>CAIZHO010000522.1 GCA_903932805.1 uncultured Roseiflexaceae bacterium
CCCGCTGCGCTGCTCCCTGCGGCGTTTCGCATTGCAGACCAACAGCTCTTGGGACTCCCCGACGCTATCGCGCTCATCACAACAAATCCGGCACGGGCTGTTGGTTTGTGTGATTCTATCGGTGAAATTGCCGTCGGCCTGCACGCAGATTTGTGTGTGGTCAGACTCGATGCAGGGACCCCCATTGTCACGCAGGTATTTGTGGACGGTTGTTCGGTGTATGCTATCGCTCCTGCATACCAAACACTGTAAAACAACCCAGCGCAGCGTCTGGAGCAATCCAGCGCTGCGCTGATAGTTTTTCGACCTCATCACTCACTACTAATTACTACTTACTAATTACTACTTTGCTTCAGCGCTTGTGCCAAATCCGCAATCAAATCCTCGGTCTCTTCGATGCCGGCCGAAATGCGCACCAGGTGTGCGGGGATTTCGTGTGCCGACCCTGCCGCATGCGTCAAGATGCGTGGCAGCTCGATCAGACTTTCGACACCGCCGAGGCTGACGGCATAGGTGAATAACTTGGTCGATTCGACCAACCGATGAGCCGCAGCCACCCCGCCTTTGACGGTGAACGACACCATGCCGCCGTACATGCGCATCTGGCGGGTGGCCAGGTCGTGTTGCGGGTGGCTTTTGAGCCCGGGGTAGTAGACGTGTTCAATGGCAGGATGCTTTTCGAGATATTCTGCGATTGCCTGCGCGTTGCGGCAATGGGCTTGCATGCGGAGCGACAAGGTCTTGATGCCACGCATGATGAGAAAAAGGTCCCACGGCGCGGGCACCGAGCCGACGGCGTTTTCGATGTAGCGGAGCTTTTTCGCCAACTCGGGATTGTTGGTCACCAACGCCCCACCAATCACATCACTGTGCCCGCCGTGATACTTGGTGGTGCTGTACGAGGCGATGTCGGCCCCCAATGCCAACGGTTGCACCAGGTAGGGTGAGGCAAAGGTATTGTCGACGACGGTCAACGCGTTGTGGGATTTTGCGATGGCACTCAATGCAGTGATGTCGGCCACGCGCAACATCGGGTTCGTCGGTGTCTCGATCCAGAGTAATTTGGTTGCGCTGGTGAAGGCAGCTGCGACGGCTGCTTGGTCGGTCACGTCGACGAAGGTGGTGGTGATGCCGTGTAGGGAAAAGATTTTGGTCAGCAGGCGGTGTGTGCCGCCGTAGACGTCGTCACTTGCAACCACGTGATCGCCGGGCGAGAGCATGTGCAGGACCGCTGTTTCGGCAGCTAATCCCGATGCAAACGCCAGTGCGTCACAGCCACCATCGAGCGAAGCTAACACCTGCTCGAGTGCGGTACGGGTCGGATTGCCTGAGCGGGCGTAATCGTATAGTTGGCTGCTGCCCACTTCAAACTGGGCAAAGGTCGATGTCTGGTAGATGGGGAACGATACCGCGCCGGTCTGCGGGTCGGGTTCTTGGCCGACGTGGATGGCACGGGTGGCGAACCCGGCTGTATTGAGGTGGGGTTGCTGTGTCATGTGAGTGTACTTTCTGTGTTTGTGGAATAGTCCATCAGAAATCGTTCGAGGATCGTGCGATACAGCCCCAATCCGTGGATGCTGGTGGATTCGTCCGGTGTAGCGATGCCGTGGCCGAGCGGTCCGAATTCGATGCAGGCTGCCCCTGTCGTCGCATAATGTCGGGCGTCGGACGACCCCATCGCGGGGCGGAACGTAACAGGCGTGCCCAAGACCGCTTCGGTCGTGCATTTGAGCAGAGTCAGTGCAGCATGGTCCGGCGATGTTTCCATCGCGGGTTCGTCGACGACCGTCTCGATCGTCGCGCCGTCGGGCAAGAGCGCAGCCAACACCATGGGCAGGGTCGCGTGGTCTGCCGGAGTTGAGCGGATGTCGAGGCTGACGGTGACGGTGTCGGGGACCTTGTTGAAGGCAAACGTGTGCGTGTCGATCCCGGCCACGTTGACCGTTGTGTACCATGCGTTGCTGGTTGGCGTAGGGAACTGGGTGAGCAACCGATCTATGAACGCCTGTGCCAACAACAGCGCATTCGTGCCTTGCCACGGGTACGCACCATGGGCAGTTGTGCCACGAATGGTGCAACGGTACCAGCTGATGCTTTTCGCTCTGTTGACGATGTCGAACCCGGTCGATTCACCGCTGAGGACGACGTCTGCCGTCACCCCAGATTCGCGCTGCAACAACGTGCCGTTGAACCCTCCTACCTCCTCATCACTGACAATTTGTAGCCCGAGCGGGTATGGTGTCTGGTGCGCACAGCGGCGGAACACGTCAATCAGTACCGCCAGGTTCGCCTTCATATCGACTGCCCCAATGCCCGCGAGGCGATCGCCAGCGACATGCGCATGATAGTGAGCAGGGTCGCCGGGGATGACGTCGACATGCCCGTTGAGCAAAACCCCGAAGCGTACAGGGCGCGTCTGACCGACGTATGCCAGCAGACTGTGGGCACCGGCACGCTCAAAGTACTCGATGGTGAAGCCGCCCAACTCTGCAGCAACAATGGCGAGCGCGGCAGCGAGCGCCGGTGTGTTGTCGGGGTCGGTACGCAATTCAATGAGCTGGCAGGCAAGGGTGAGTGGATCGGTCATGTGGACCTCGGCGCTTGCGTCGTGTATTTTTCCATGATACGCCTCGATTGGTCGACGGTGTGTCTGCAGTGTGCAAAAGGGGCAGCCCCAATGGTGACACCACAGGCTGCTGCGAATAGACAATGCGGCGGTACGTCGGCCCAATGCATCGTCACGCAAATCCGCATCATAACGCATCGATGTGCAATCCGCTGTGGCGAAAATACCTGTCTATACGATATCTCGATAGACACGCGTGAGTAATGCGCGCAGTTTGGTCATTTCACTCGCGTCGGTACAGGCTTCTTGTGCATCGCTGATACGCGCGAGCCACTGGTGTCGCAATTCATTGCGGTGATGACCCGCCTGCACCCAGGCAATGTCTGTCTCGAGGAGCGCGGCCAAAAGATCAATCGCCGTGTAGCGGGCCGTCGTCATTGGCAGGCGGTCCCGTTTTGCATCGGGGTAGCTGGTACCAGCAACGAGCTGCGGCGGTTCGCAGTTGAACATCCCGGCGAGCAAAACGACCGTGCGTTCGCTGGGGACCGACAAGCCCATTTCGATGTGCGACACGGCCACGCGCGACACCGCCAGCCGTTCGGCCAGCTGTTCTTGGGTCCAGCCGCGTTCGCTCCGCAGGCGGGCGATTTTGCGGCCGAGGGATTCACGCGGGTCTATCAGCGTCATGTCAGATACCCCGCTAATTGACTTAGCAGACAACTATGCATGTCTGTAGTATAAATGAATACAGTGTTTCAGCATATCGAGGGCATCATGGCAAAAAAGCGCGCACTCATCACCGGTATTACCGGCCAAGACGGTTCCTATCTGGCAGAATACCTGCTTGAGCAGGGCTACGATGTCATCGGCATGATTCGTCGTTCGAGCACGGTCAACTTCGAGCGCATCCACCATATCCAAGACAAAGTCACCCTGGTCGCTGGCGACCTGCTCGACGAAGTGTCGATGATTCACCTGCTCCGTGAGCATCGACCATCCGAGGTCTACAATCTCGCCGCCCAGAGCTTCGTGCAGACGTCGTTCAGCCAGCCGGTCTTCACCGGTGAAGTGACCGGGCTGGGTGTGACCCGCATCCTCGACGCGGTGCGTGTGGTCGATCCCGGCATCCGCTTTTATCAGGCCAGCTCGTCCGAGATGTTCGGCAAGGTGCAGGCCGTCCCACAATCCGAAACAACGCCGTTCTACCCACGGTCACCCTACGGTGTCGCCAAACTCTACGGCCACTGGATTACCGTCAACTACCGCGAAAGCTACGACATGTATGCCTGTAGCGGCATTTTGTTCAACCACGAAAGCCCGCGCCGTGGGTTGGAGTTTGTCACCCGCAAAATCACCAATGCCGTGGCTCGCATCAAACTCGGCAAAGACAAAGAGCTCCGCCTGGGGAATCTCGACGCCAAGCGGGACTGGGGCTACGCCAAGGACTACGTACGGGCCATGCATTTGATGTTGCAGCAAGACACTGCGGACGATTACGTCGTTTCGACCGGCGAAACCTACTCGGTGCGGCGCTTCTGCGAAATAGCCTTTGGTCATGTCGGTCTCAACTACCAAGACTATGTCGTGATCGACGAGCGCTTCTATCGTCCTGCCGAAGTCGATTTGCTGGTCGGTGATCCAGCCAAAGCCAACAAAAATCTCGGCTGGAAGCCCGAAGTCACCTTCGAACAGCTTGTCACCATGATGGTTGATTCGGACCTCCAAGCCAACAAATAACATACCGGTGCAAAGGACAGGTCTGAGGTGGGATGCGTCGCTTCCGCCTTAGACCTGTTTTTTGAATGTTGAATGATGAATGATGAATTGACTCAGTGAAGATGCGATGCGCGCCATGAGGAAGTGTAAGTGACTGACGAGACATGGTGATGGCGGGCGAGGTCGGGAGTCGCGGGCGAGGTGTACCTTGCTCCTGCACGTCGTTGCATGACCGCGGTCAAACAGGGGCGACGTATACGTCGCCCGTAGGTTCAACTCCATACCTCGCCCCATGTACGTCGATGCATGACCACGGCCGACAGGGGCCATGTATACGTCGCCCGCAGATTCAAACAACGG
>CAIZHO010000523.1 GCA_903932805.1 uncultured Roseiflexaceae bacterium
ATCTGCGTGGTGGCGCTGGGCGACATCCGGGTGCGAGCGCAAGCGGGATTTGAGCTGATTCTTGCCGTTTTCGCGGAACAATGGGTTGAGTGGGTCGACTGTTGCGCCACGTGATTGAGTGGTGAGTTCAGCGGGCAACTTCAACACCGGTACGGTGGCATTGAGCTGCGCATTGAAGAAGAACGCGACGGACAGGCGATGTGCGCCGGCAGGGGGCGTCACCACCCGATGGACGTTGGCCAGCAAAAAGCCACTCGACGCCATCTCGAGGATTTCGCCGACATTAATGACAAAGGTCCCGGGGATGGGCGGTGCGCTGATCCAGCCGCCGTCGTGTTCGACCTCGAGGCCTTTTTGGACATCCTGGAGTAGTACGGTCACGAATCCGCCGTCTTTGTGGGCGCCGACGCCCTGATCGCTCTCGGTGGCGTCACGGCCGGGGTAACGAATAATCTTGAGCAGATAGTGCGAATCGGGCGTGTAGATGGCCTCGAAGATGTTTTCGGGCTGGCCCAATGCAATGGCGAATGTCTTGATGAGGCGGATGGCCAAATTGGCTGCTGCTGCTTGGTAGCGCAGGATTGTCTCTTTGTAATTGGGCAGATTGGCTGGCCATTGGTTGGGCCCGCGTAGGCGCATCCAGGGTTGGTCTGCCGGGACCGTCGCGAGCGCTTCACGCTCGGCGCCGATGTCGACCTGCTCGCGCCAGTCACGTTGGCCGCGGGTGAATTCGTTGCCTTGACGGTTGTAGCCACGGAAGTGCGGCGAATTGACCATCTCGATGGCCATTTTGTCGGCTTCGGGCAACGCAAAAAACTGCTTTGCAACGGCGAGTGTATCGTCGATGAGCGCTTGATCGATACCATGCCCGGTGACATAGAAAAAGCCTAAGTCGTAGGCGGTTTTGCGGAGTTCCGCGATGAACGCATCGCGCTCGGCAGGATTCGATTCGAGGCGGCCGAGATCTAATACCGGGAGTTGTGCATACGTCGTCTTCATACGACCTCCTGATCACGGGACGGTGAGGAGTTCCCACACGATAGCCCGAAGTATCTGCATTATAACAAACATACATTATAAATTTAATCATGTATTGTCTTTCAGATGTGAAGGTTTGGGTATAGCGTAGAATAGCAATGTCCAGCAGAGGGAAACAGCATATCCACAGGAGGGGGCGCGATGACGATTCCATCGGTGCAGATGAACGATGGTCGGAAGATTCCGCAGATCGGTTTGGGGACCTGGCCGCTGAAAGACCATGACGCCCCGGCGGTGATGGTGACTGCCATCGAGGCGGGGTATCGACACATCGATACGGCGTTTCGCTACGGCAATCAGATCGGCGTCGGCCAAGGGATTCGCGACAGCGGAATCGCCCGTGAGGAGCTGTTTATCACCAGCAAGCTGGACGGCGAGTTCCAGGGTGATGACAAGGCTGTGGCCGGCCTCGACGCATGTCTGCGTCAGCTGGGGATGGAATATGTCGATTTGTTGTTGATCCACTGGCCAATGCCGGCGCGTGATCAGTATGTGTCGACGTGGCAGACTTTCGAACGCTTACAGGCGAGCGGAAAAGTCCGTTCGATTGGCGTGTCGAACTTCAAACCTGCGCATCTCGACCACCTGCGCGCCTACACGACGGTGGTACCTGCCACCAATCAGATCCAGCTCAGCCCACGCATCACGCGCGCCGACCATGTGGCATACGATAACGCGCATGGGATTGTGACGGTCTCGTGGAGTCCACTGGGGCAGGGGAGTGATCTGCTCAAGGATCCCGTGCTGGCACGTATCGCCGCACACCACGGCAAGACCCCGGCGCAGATTGTGTTGCGTTGGAACATCGAACTCGGCTTGGTGCCCATCCCCAAGTCAGCTAACAAACAGCGTATCGCCGAGAACATCGACATCTTCGATTTCGCGCTTTCTGCTGCCGATATTGCTGCACTTTCGGCACTCGACACCGGTGCCGAAGAACGGGTCGATTCAGACGTCAATGGGCATTAATCTGCCTGCAGGAGTAAGACGATGCAGTATGCGACGAATCAATACGAAGGCATGATTGCCGAGACGACGCTCATCCCCGGGCACAATGGTGAATTGATCGGCGCATATGTAGCGCGACCAATGGGACCAGGTCCGTTCCCGGCGATTATCGTCATCCATCATATGCCTGGGTGGGATGAGTGGTATCGCGAGGTGACGCGCAAGTTTGCGCATCACGGCTACATCGCTGTCTCGCCCAATTTGTACCACCGCGCTGGCCACGGCATCCCCGAGGACGTAGCGGCCATGGTGCGGGCTGCCGGCGGTGTGCCCGATGACCAGGTGGTGGGAGACGTCGCGGGGATGTTGGCATTTGTGCAGGCGCTGCCTCACTGTACGGGCAAGGTGGCGGTGTTCGGCACGTGCTCCGGCGCGCGCCATGCCTTTTTGGCTGCTGCCCGCACGCCGGGCTTCGCAGCGATCATCGACTGCTGGGGCGGTCGGGTGACCATGGAGCCGCACGAGTTGACGGTGAATCAACCCGTGGCGCCGGTGGACTATACGGCCGGCTTAGAATGCCCCGTGTTGGGCATTTTTGGTGCCGAAGACAGTAGCCCGACGCCGGCCCAGGTGGCCGTCTTGGAGCAGGCGTTGAAAAATCATGGCAAAACGTATCATTTCCACATGTACGCAGATGCCGGGCATGGATTTTTTTACTATGATCGACCGGCTTATCGACAGACACAGACCATGGATGGTTGGAAGAAAATCTGGGCGTTTTTGGATCAATACGTCGGTGCGTAGGTTCGGCTTTTCACAAAAACAAAGGAACAGACCATGTGCACGATGATTGCCACACAGATTCAGATTGCCGGAACGGGCAAAGCGGGGAATGGGTGGTTTGTCCTGCGTGAGGCGAACGTGTCGTATGACCATCCGTTCGAGGCGCCGTTTGACCATGCGCTGAATATCGACTTCGTGAACGAGTCACTCGGGCCGGGTGCGCGGGTGGCGGTCGAGTTGGATGTCGCATCGGCGCGCACGCTGGTCGAGACCATCACGGCGGTGTTGGCGAAAGCCGACCAGGCTGGCGTTCTGGGGGAGTGAGTCCGCGGGTCGGAGCGTGACAACGAGAGGAATGCATGTGGCAACACGATTTGCACAGCGTATGGAACGGGTGAAACCCTCGGCTATCCGCGAATTGTTGGCGCTGGGGGCTGCGCCGGATGTGATTTCGTTTGGTGGTGGCTACCCCGACGCGGCGCTGTTCCCCTACGAAGAACTGGTCGCGATTGCTACTGCGTCGATCGTCGAAAACGGCGCCGTCAACTTGCAATACAGCGTCTCGAACGGGCCACACGAGCTACGGGCGTTGGTAGCGGGGCGGATGCGTGGCCAAGGGACGCCGACCGATGCCGACGAGGTGTTGATTTTGCACGGCGGGCAACAGGGTCTGGACCTAATTGCCAAGCTCTTTCTCGACAAAGGCGATGTCGTGATTACCGAAAATCCGACG
>CAIZHO010000524.1 GCA_903932805.1 uncultured Roseiflexaceae bacterium
ACGCACATTGGTGAGGGATTCGTCGGCAAGGACGGATTTCGCAATCTGATGCGTCATGCATACATCCGCACCGTACCGTTCATCCTCGAGACTCCCAAAGATACAGATCCTGATGACGACATCCGCAATATTGCGGTGTTACGGACATTGGCAGAGGAGGCCCAACATGCAGCGTGATCTCGATCGACTCATGAGCGAGCGCCTACTCGACGCGATTATTGTCGAGGGCCCAGACGGCCTTGGTGCTGCGAACCCGGCCTTCAACTATTTTGTGCGTGGGGCGCATTTGACCGGGACGGTCATCAAACTGCGCAATCAGCCAGCGATGCTGGTACACAGTGATTGGGAAGTGTTGCAGGCTGCCGAAACAGGCCTCGTGTGTGTGTCGTCAAGCCGATGGAACATGCGTGACATCATGCAACGCATCCCCGACCGACTGGCCGCACGGGTCGAGTTGCGTCGGCAGATGCTCACCGATTTGGGTGTAACCGGGCGCGTCGGTGTCTATGGGACCGTGCAGGCAGGCCCGTTCCTCGCACTGCAACGCGGCATTGAAGCAGCAATGCCGGGGCTGACGTTTGTGGCCGAGTCCGACAAAGACCTCATCAGTGCAGCCCGCTTGACCAAAGACGAGCACGAAATAGCGCTGATGCGCGCGGTTGGCCAAAAGACCTGTGCCGTTGTCCAAGCTGCTGTCGACTATATTTGCAGTGGTCGTGCTGATGGTGCGTTTGTCGTCGACAGCCAAACCGGTGCGCGCATGACCATCGGTGATGTGCGCGCAGTCATCGACCGCGAGTTGGCGGCGCGGGGTATGGTCGGCGAGGGGACGATTTTTGCGCAGGGGCGTGACGCAGGACTGCCGCATGCACGTGGCCAAGACTCCATGGAGCTCCAACGCGGCCAAGCTATTGTGTTTGATATTTTCCCCAAAGACGCATCGGGCTACTTCCACGATATGACCCGTACGTTTGCCATCGATTATGCGACACCTGAGCTTCAGCAGGCATACGACGATGTGATGGGTGCGTTCAATCAGGTCATCCAAGAATTCGAACTCGGGGCGCCGACCAAACCCTACCAAACAATGGTCTGCGACTACTTCGAGGCGCGTGGCCATGCCACTATTGGCAAAACCTACCCCATCGAGGAAGGCTACATCCACTCGTTGGGTCATGGGTTGGGGCTCGAAGTGCACGAAGATTTTGGATTTCCGTCGCTTGCAGACCGCGGCGATGTGTTGGTGCCGGGGGCGGTTTTTAGTGTCGAACCTGGTCTGTATTACCCGAGCAAAGGGTATGGCGTGCGTGTGGAAGATACCTATTGGTGCACGCCCGATGGCTCGTTCGAGAGCCTGACTGATTTTCCAAAGGAACTGGTCATCCATCTCAAAGGCACTCGTCAGTAACACGCGTGCTATACTTTGGTGAATCTGAACGATGGGGCACGAGAAATGCGTATCTATAAAGCAAAAGCACCGATGCGAATAGGGTTTTTTGGCGGCGGGACCGATGTCAGTCCCTACGCCGAAGAACACGGTGGGAAAGTACTGAACTGCACCATAGACAAATACGTCCGGTGCATGTTGCGTCCGAGCGACGATGGTGCCCTGACCATTCGATCCCTTGATCTCG
>CAIZHO010000525.1 GCA_903932805.1 uncultured Roseiflexaceae bacterium
CATTCCCGCCGCGCAGTGATCCTGGCCGAGCGGATTTTCTACAAATAACACCACAGAACCCCGCGCAGTGCGACGTTCTGCCATGAGGAAATTGCATTTCATGGCATATTATAGAACATCATTTCTGTTGACGCCGGCTCCTATGACAAATCGTAGTAATTTGCGGCATAGCGGCAATCACAGCGTCAGCGCGATTGGCTTTTGTATGGCTGTCGGCGTAGTCACAAAATGCTACTCTATGGCGTTGCGATGCGCCCATACTGTGCAAGACGCCCGTCGCCTACCTGTGTGGCTGTGGTATGATGTGTGCGGTAACGGAGCATGTTACCGGAATCTGCTGTTTTTTCTGTGATTCATTGATTCATATAGAGGCTCCATGCATATCGTAATCACCGGTGGCGCAGGCTTCATCGGGGCGAATCTGGCTGCTGCACTCCTCGCTGACGGCTACCGCGTCACCCTATACGACAACCTTTCTCGCCCTGGTTCGTCACACAATCTCGCCTGGCTGCAACGCAGCTACGGCGCCAAAGTTGTGCTCCGTCGCGGTGACATCCGCGATGCTAAGCTGACTGCCGAGGCGCTCGCCGATGCCAACACGATTATCCACCTCGCCGGCCAGGTAGCGGTCACCACGTCGGTGGCCAATCCGCGCGAAGACTTCGACATCAATGCACTCGGGACATTCAATGTCCTCGAGGCTGCCCGTGCCGGTGGCCGCAACCCAATCGTGCTCTACTCGTCGACCAACAAGGTCTACGGCGGCATGGAGGACATAGTCGTCGTCGAAGACGCCACCCGCTGGCGCTATCGCGACCTGCCACGTGGTGTCACCGAGGCGCAACCGCTCGACTTTCACTCGCCGTATGGCTGCTCGAAAGGCACCGGCGACCAGTACGTGCGTGACTACCATCGCATCTATGACCTGCGGACCGTCGTCTTCCGACAGTCTGCAATCTATGGTCCGCGCCAGTTCGGCGTCGAAGACCAGGGCTGGGCAGCCCACTTCATCATCGCCACGCAGTTCAAACGGCCGATGTCCATTTATGGCGACGGCAAGCAGGTCCGCGATTTGTTGTATGTGGACGACCTGGTCAACGCCTACCGACAAGCGATTTTACGTATCGACCATGTCGCTGGTGAGATCTTCAATGTGGGCGGTGGTCCTGATTACACGATCTCGATCTGGCGCGAGTTCCGCCCCATCCTCGATGCCCTCAACGGCAGCCCCGTGGTCGATCCTGCCTTTGCAGATTGGCGCCCAGGCGATCAAAAGGTCTGTATTCTCAATGTCGACCGTGCAATGGCCGCGCTACAGTGGAAGCCTACGGTCAATGTTCATCAAGGCATCGAACGCTTGTGGAACTGGGTCGCCGCCAGCCGTGACGAAATCGAAAGACGCTAACCTATGCGCGTACTGGTCGCCCTCACCTATTATCGACCATACACCAGTGGCCTGACCATCTATGCCGAACGGCTCGCGGTCGGTCTGGCAGCCCGTGGGCATCACGTGACGGTACTGACATCACAATACGACTCAAGCCTGCCCCGCGAAGAAGTGCTCCATGGGGTCCATGTCGTGCGTGTGCCTGTGGCTGCCCGCATCAGCAAGGGCGTTATCATGCCCACCTTTGGCCTCGAAGCGACCCGGCTGACCCTGTCACACGACGTGCTCAGCTTGCATATGCCGCAGTTCGATGCGCCGGGGCTGGCATTGCGCGGGCGCCTGTTGGGCAAACCGGTGGTACTCACCTATCACTGTGACCTGCAGCTCCCGCCGGGTGCATTTAACCGCCTCGTCGACAAAGTCGTGCAGGTCGCCAACAACGCGGCA
>CAIZHO010000526.1 GCA_903932805.1 uncultured Roseiflexaceae bacterium
ATCAACACCCCTGCCGACTCTGATTGGCGCGTATGGAACCAAGCACATGACTACGCTGCTGCCAAAGAAGGGTGGGAGAATTATCGCGGGTTGAATCTTTTTTGGGGGGCCGAGGCGGTGCGCCGGCAGAGTCTCGCAGCGTTCCAGATGTTCCGCGCAAACGCCTACGAAGCACGGCATACGAACAACAGTGACGTCACGACGCGTGAGGGGGTCGCTGCGGTGGCGGCTACCTGCGGCATTGATATGCAGCGCTACCATGCAGATGTCCAAGACCGGTCATTATTAGCTGTGTTGCAACGCGATCACGAGTATGCGGTGGCGCAGTACAAGGCGTTCGGGGTTCCTACGTTGTGCTTCGACGATCGCAATGCGGTATACGTAAAGCTGAGCGAAATGGTGAGCCCAGCGGAAGCATTGACCTTGTTCGATGATATCCGCCGTGACTTCACGACGCGGCCGTGGTTGGTAGAGCTCAAACGACCGAACCCCTAAGCGTGCGGGAGATGGTATGGCGATTACAATCCGACCAATCACCGATCTGGCGGGGTGTGCCGATTTGCAATATGTGCACAACCGGGTCTGGTCGAATACCGATGACGAAATCATCCCTACCCACGTGTTGATAACCTGGGCACACAACGATTGTGTGCTCCTCGGGGCATACGATGATAACGGCCCGCGTGAGGCACACGGGATGGTTGGCTTCGCGCTGGGGTGGTACGGGCTGTCACACACGATGCCCCCCACATTGAAATACTGCAGTCACATTGTGGGAGTGCTGGCCGAGTATCGTGGCCGTGATATCGGCTTGCGGCTCAAGACCGCACAACGCGAACAGTTGATCGCGCATGGGCAAACAAATGTGATGACGTGGACGTATGATCCGCTCCAAATCGTCAATGGGACCTTCAACATCCACCGCCTGGGAGCACTGTGTTCGACCTACAAGCGTGATGTGTATGGCGAAATGACCGACGCATTAAATGCTGGCGCTCCGAGCGACCGCTTCGAAGCCGAGTGGTACCTCCGTGATGCACGTACCGAGCGCCATCTGGCACAACAATACCCCGATTGGAGCGCGGTCGATGTGGCGTTCCCCGTGCATGTTGCCGAAAACATGCCGCACGCCCTGCAGATGCCCAACTGGGATGGACAAACCGTCGCAATCCCGTTGCCCGAACAGCTCGCGCTCTTGCGCACGCATGATACCCCACGGTTGCATGCCTGGCGCATGATGCAACGGCACTTCTTCGAGGCTGCGTTTGCTGCGGGATATCACGTCGTTGATTGTATTCAGGTGCCCCAACGAGGATGGCACTATCTCGTCCGGCCACGGATGTAGGAGCAACATTATGCGTATTCAACAGGTTGAGTTACGTTCGATTGATTTGCCATATGTGTCACCGTTCGAGACGAGTGGCTGGCGTGAAACAGGGAGTAACGCCATCTTGGTGCGCATCGATGCAGATGGGGTCACTGGCTGGGGCGAAAGTCCGGTCGGCCCCGGACCGTGGTACAACGAAGAAACCACGGCCACAGCGATGATTATGTTGCGTGATATCCTTGCACCGGTACTGATGAAGCACGACATCACAGACCCCTCCGATGTCCAACGCATTTTTGCCAATGTGCGTGCCAATCGTATCGCCCAAGCGGGGCTCGAATTCGCGGTGTGGGATTGGTTTGGTCATGCACAGCAGCAAAGCCTCAAATCGATGCTCGGTGGCGTACGCGAGACGGTC
>CAIZHO010000527.1 GCA_903932805.1 uncultured Roseiflexaceae bacterium
AGACCTTTCGGGTTCGTACCTCAGCAACGGCAATTTTCGCGGGGTGAACTTTGGCACCGCCAATCTGACCAATGCCAATCTGACCGATGTGGATCTGACGGGAGCCACGATTACTACTGCAACACTCAGCGATGTCACGTGGAGCAACACGATCTGTCCTGATGGCAGCAATAGTGATAGTCATGGCAACAGCTGTGCTGGATATTTGGTAACGAATACCCCGACTGCAACCAATACCCCAACTGCAACCAATACCCCGACTGCAACGACCACACCGACCAAATCAGCCACTCCAACCAAATCAGCTACACCCACCAAGACAAGCACCCGCACCGCGACTGCAACGCGGACAGTCACACCAAGTCGAACCGCCACCCCAACCAGATCCAGAACAGCCACGCGCACATCGACACGGACGCGCACGGCGGTCGGTGGACTCGGCAAGCCCGCAGCGACAAAGACTCCGACGCGGCGACCGTAGGGTTGGGTCACGTGTCTCATATACATCAAAGCGTAGCGGAGTAAAGAATGCCCACGCGCGCATGTCTGAGGTGATTACTGTGGTGACGTAGTGTGCACCGCTTGGCCTCATTCCGCGATTGCATGGCGCTCCTCCTCACACCGTCATGGCATGGCGCCAAAAGCGCCGTGCATTTTTTTTGTTAGGAGTAGAAGATTCCACACCAGTTGTAGCCAACCGGCATGGAATGACGGGGGAGTAGGGATCATTGCGTGGCAAGTGCGGTGCCGAGTTTGTTCTTCAGAGTAAAACAACCGGGCGACGTCACGCCGTCACGATGCGAATTCCTCAAACCGTCGTCATCAGCACTGCATCGACATCAACGGTCCCACCACTTGCGACAAATGTCAGCCGCGTGTGGAACACGGGCGTGGCGGTCTGCGCAGAAGCTTGCACTGTGATCGTGAACAACTGCCATTCTTCGGTCAATGTATGGGTCTGTGATTCTGCGGACAAGGGCTCGCTGTACATCTCTTGGTTGCGGAAGTCAATGGTCGACACCAGACTCCCCCCATCCGCACTGCGCGCCGCCACCGTCATGCTGATGGTCGACCCATTGCTGGCGGGATTGGGCTGGTGGATATGCGCACCCGCCGCCAGCCGCACAAAATGCTCCCCATCGAAGCCTGCTTCATCGGTGATCCGTGTCACCCCTGGTTTGATTCCATAGCGCCACCCAAAGCCACCAAACGGCGCAGACGCGGCAAAGCTGCCGTTGGCGACGGTGCCGTTTTGGCCGTACCCATTCATGACGTCGGCGGGTTGAATGTCCCAGCCGAGCGTTTTCGCCAGATGCTGCGCAAGTAGCGTCGCCATGCCGGCGTGGTCGTATTCGCAGCCGTGCCATTGTTCGAAGAACCAGGGGAACCGCGCCGCGCTCATCTGTGCATCGGTACGCTCGGCGACGACTGCTGCGCTGTAATTGGCAGGCTCGGCAAACGACCAGCCGTATGAGTTATAGAGCACGATGTGTGCCTGCGGGTAGGTTGTGCGGATGTCGTCCAAGAAGTCATGATACGCCGCGCGGATGGCTACTTCGCCTTTATCCACATCGTTAGACCCGAGGTCGATGACGACGACATCGGCTGCTGTACGCTGGGCATCCCACGCTGCGGGATTCTGCCGGCTGATCTGTCGATAGATGCTGTGGATCGAGCCGATGGTGGCCCCACCGTACGAGACGTTTTCGTAGCTGGCATCGCACATGCGTGCCGTGATGCCGGCATACGTACAGTGACAACCCATGTATGTGATGTCGCCGTTGTTTTCTTCGTGGCGCAACGACTCACCGGCCAGGTTCGAATCGCCGAAATAGACGATATGCCGGCGCGGGGCAGGTGTCTCGTCGGCCACGATGGTGCCGGTCACGGTCAAACCAGCGAACAGCATATCGCCGCCCTGGGCGGTTTCTTTGATCATTTGGATGCGATGTTTGCCGTTTGCCAGCCCTGTTGCGATGACGATAGGTGCATCATCGGTGCTGATTCGGATGCGCTCGGGTTGGACCACCCCATCGACGATGACTAGCAAATAATCGATGCTTGACAACGTCCGGAGGCGGGCTCGTACCGCAGTACCCTGAAACACCAAGGCAATCTGCGCGCCTTGCCAGCCGGCGCTGGGCAGGGTGGAATTGGTCATGTCCCAGCGCCCCATGAACCGCAGGTCGGGATGGTCTGGGGCGACGACGTTCGGTAGCACTGGAGGACTCGAAACAAGGCGGCGATACAGGGCCACCGCGATTGCAGCGAGTGAAAGGAGTCCGGCTGCCAGTATGACGCGGCGGCGCGGTGTCATCAGCGTCCCTGATACGCATGCGCGCTGCGGCCCATCGTCTGGATGACGCCGTAGGCACAGATTTCGTCGTCACCGATCACCAGCCGCGACAGTTGTAGTTCGCCCGCATAGATTGTCAACACATATTCATTGCGCCGGTAATCGAGCGTACCCCAGGCATGCCCCGTCGCCCAAAAGACGCTGCTGTTGGGGGCCAGCGGGTCAAACATGAGCTCGCCGTTTGTTGCGTTGTACATCTGCCCCGACCAGGCCATCAGCAAGCCAAAGCTGGCCATGGCGCGCGAGTAGTGATGTCCGCACTCGGCCTCGTCGAACGGATTACGCCGGGCGCCGTCGTAGCGTGCGCGGATATCGCTGACCACCTGCACCGCCTCGGTACGCAAGTCGGCATAGATCATGCTCCCGGCGGCGGCGTATTCGAAGCCGGTCATGACCTCGTTGAAGTAGGGGAACGGACGTTGCGGCCGGTTGCCACGCGGGTACGACGCCATCAGCAGGGCGGTCTCGTCACCCAGCACAAAGCTGCGCATATGGTTGAAGTGGTCTTCGAAGCCTACTTTGCGGTTGTGTGTGTAGATGCTCTGGAGCGTTGTTTTGAGTTGCTTGGCGGCGGTCAAATTGCCCAGCCCACTGATAGATGCCAGGTACTGACCGACGAGCTGGTCGACCAGGCAGCCGTCGCCAAGCTGGAGCTCGGGGTTGCTGAGGTCAGACGCACCCATCACCATGTGGCGGATGCCCGGGGCGATGTTGGCGGCGTCGCCCGGCGGCCGGATTTCGTGGCGGTAATACGCGCCGTTGAACAGATTATCTTGGGTCCAGTCACGGCCGGCCTTGTAGAAGCGCCAACATTCGCGGGCGAAGTCTTTGTCGTCGACGGCGCGGGCCATTTCTTCGGCGGCACGCAGGGCAGCCAGGTACCAGAACTGCATCTGCGGATTGGGGCCGAAGTATTCGACGTCCATGGTGTTGTGCTGGCAGCCCTCCATCACGCCGTCGCGGTCGCCGTCCCAGCCGTTGGGGATCCAGGCAAACGATAACGCCGCTTTGGCCTTGGGATACAGGCGCGCCAGCCAGCCGGTGTCGCCACTCAGGCGCCACTCGCGGAAGAGTTTGACAATCGTCCCCATCTGCCCGTCGGCGGCAGCGGTGGGCCAGGCTTGGGCGTTGGCGAGCGGCAAACCAATGCGGAAGCTCATGAACCCATCGTCACGCGTTGCGTACAAGAACTCATTTTCGCGCATGATTTTGGCGAGTGGGCCAAACAAAAACGGCGTCGCCTGCTCGTAGTTCCACACATGCGTACACGATCCGAAACACGATCCACGCGTATTGTCGTTGCCCTCCCAGCCGTAGAACCGACCATCGGCGGTGCGGAAGGTCGTCTGACTGCGGAGCGTACTCAGATTGAACAA
>CAIZHO010000528.1 GCA_903932805.1 uncultured Roseiflexaceae bacterium
ATGCCCAGCGCGTCTATGATCATCGACTTGCCCGCACCTGTCTCGCCACTCAGCACCGAAAAGCCGCTGGAAAAAGACAGGGTAACCTGGTCGATAATCGCAAAATTACCGATATGGAGTTCTATAAGCATAGTTGACCTCGTTTGGGACGCACGTGCAAGCAGAAGAATACTACTGCGCGCTTGTTACTTGGTGAAAACTTCAAGGAACTCTTGGAGCTTCTCAGGACTATGGAAGACGAAGGTTAATCGAACGTCACGTGGGCTCCGTTGGATTTGTACGGGGGTCCCAACGTACACTTCGAGTTCACGTGCAACCGCACGGTCGTCGGCACTTGTCGTGTTTTGTGGTTCGGTGTCGATGGACGGATTGCCGGATGTCTTTGGTTTGATTGGGGCAGGTTTGCCGCCTCGTGCGGTTACGCCACGGATGGTATGGAGTGCACTCGCTGCATCTGCGACCGAGGTGAATGAGCTATCACTAAGGAGCTCCGCTTCACGCACCGTCATTGTTTCTTGTTGCATTACCGTCAGCAAGATATTCTGTTTGTCTTGTTCATTGATTTTGAGCAACGTACGACCGTGGCCAGCACTGATAGCTCCTCCACGGAGTGCAATTTGCGCAGCTTCGCTGAGGCGTAAGAGTCGACGTGTGTTGGTGATGTGCACGCGACTTGTGCGGCCCATACGGACAGCGATTTCTTCGTCACTGAGTTGGAATTCGTCCTTGAGTGCCTGATACGCAAGTGCTTCTTCGATGGGGTTCAGATCCGCACGTTGAACGTTTTCGATGATCGCTATTTCGAGCATCTCTTGGGGTGTGCTCTCGCGGATGATCACCGGTACCGTCGTTAGCCCCGCAAGCCCAGCAGCACGGAGACGCCGCTCGCCCGCAATGAGCTCGTACCCACCACTGGGCAGACGAGTAACTATCAGAGGCTGTACAACGCCGTGCTCTTTGATGGATGCAGACAAGTCAGCAATTTGTTGATTGTCGAATGTCTTTCGTGGTTGATACCGATTGGGTCGTACATCACCGATTGCTATCTCTTGGATTGATAGATTGCTTGATGGTGCCCCGAGAGGAGCACTGGGGAGCAGCGCATCGAGCCCACTCCCAAGACCGCCACGTCGCTTGCTCATGGTACTATCCCTTCAAGTTCATGCGTATGAGTAAATCTTCGGCTACCCGTTGGTATGCGGTGGTGGCACGGCCATCGGGATCGTATTCGTATAACATTTGGCCATAACTCGGTGCTTCACTCGCACGTACACTCCGCGGTATCGGTGTGTTGCAAATATGCACAGGGAAAAATCGACGTACTTCGTCGACAACTTGTTGTGCAAGGTTCGTTCGACCGTCATACATCGTCATTACAACTCCAAGAATAGACAGCTTGGGGTTGAGGCTTTGGTGTACGCGGTCGATGATGTTTTTGAGTTGCGCGAGTCCCTCTAACGCCAAAAATTCACATTGGAGAGGAATACACACGGTATTGGCAGCTGCCAATGCGTTGACCGATACAAACCCGAGCGCTGGTGGACAATCGAGCATAATTATGTCGTAGGTGTGTCGTATAGGAGCAATCGCCTCTAAGAGTCGAAATTCACGACGCTCTGTGTCGACAAGCTCCACTTGTACGCCAGACAGCCGTTCACTTGCCGCAATCAAATCGAAATTTGGACGATTTGTGGGGAGTATTGCCGCTGTGATTGGTTTTGTCCCCATAATCACCTCGTAGGTCGTGTTGACAAGATTTTGTTTGCTTACACCGAGACTCGTTGCAGCATTTCCCTGTGCATCACAATCAATAAGCAGAACACGGAGCTTACTGCGCGCAAACTCACCACACAGATTCACTGCAGAAGTGGTTTTACCCACCCCACCTTTCTGATTCATGCATGCCACAATTATGCCGGCACGTGGTACTTCGTTTGGATGGTGCTGTACAGTCACTGGGTTCTCCTGTTGCGCACACGAGTGTGTATGCTTACTATACCGTTTGAGATGATGAAAAAGGTACGGGGTGGTCAATAGTCGTACTGGAGATTGTACTGTATTTCGTAGTTGTTGTCCTGTTTGGATGCTGTTTCACGTGAAACAATGATGCATTTGTAATGGATTGTACGGTGTGAGCAATTTTGCAAACGGGATTGTTTCACGTGAAACAATCTGTTGGAGACGCAACTGTTTCACGTGAAACAGCCGCGGAGACAAGTGGCAATCTTTCGAATACTCAAGTGAGGGCATCGTGTAGAATACGAGAACGCGACAAGAGAGGATCAGATGAAGATAGCGTTGTTTATCACGTGTTTCAACGACACGCTCTTCCCGAACACCGGTAAAGCTGTTGTGACCATTCTTGATCGGTTGGGGCACCAAGTGGCGTTTCCTGAGGAACAGACATGTTGTGGGCAGATGCATTTCAACACGGGGTATCAGGCCGAGGCAATGCCGCTGATAAAGCGGTTTGTGCGGGTGTTTTCGGAGTATGAATGCATCGTGTCGCCGTCTGCGTCGTGCGTGGGAATGGTGCGCGAGATGTATCGATATGCAGCAGAAGTTGCGCAGGACGCGGCGCTTGCAGCACAGATCGACCTGTTAGCGCCGCGTGTATACGAATTGTCGGAGCTTTTGGTGAATAAATTAGGGCACGAGGATGTTGGTGCATATTACCCACACCGGGTCACATACCATCCGACGTGCCATTCATTGCGTGGGATTCGCGTCGGCGATGCGCCCGAGAGGTTGTTGCGCGCGGTGCGGGGGATTGACTATGTGCCGTTGCCAGCGGCGGTAGAATGTTGCGGGTTTGGCGGGACATTTGCCGTCAAAAATGCAGACACGTCAATGGCTATGTTGAGCGACAAGATGCGCAACATTACGGGGACGCGTGCCGAGGTGTGTGTGGCTGCCGACAATTCGTGTTTGATGCACATCGGTGGTGCATTGCATCGGCAGCGTACCGGGGTCAAGATTGCGCACTTGGCAGAAGTGCTTGCGATGGAGGAGCAGGTATGAAGCCAGACTCAGTCATCATTGAACTGTCGCCAGAGTTTTCGGTTGGCGCTAAACAGGCACTGCAGAACACTCAACTCAGACGCAACATGGGCAAGGCGACGCAGACAATCCGCGCTAAGCGGGCTGCGGTTGTGGGCGAAGTTGCGGACTGGGAAGAGTTGCGCGATGCAGGAGAGCGCATCAAGGCCGACACGATGGCGCACCTGGATGTGTACATCCAACAGCTCGAAAAGAACATTCAAGCCGCAGGAGGTACCGTCCATTGGGCGAGTACGGCAGCGCAGGCAAACGATATTGTGACGCGTCTTATTCAGGCGACGAAGTCTAAACACATCATCAAAGTAAAGTCGTTAACGACCGACGAGATACGGCTCAACGAAGCACTCGAAGCAGCGGGAATCACGCCGATCGAAACAGACCTCGCAGAGCTGATTATCCAATTGGCGCACGAGAAATCATCGCATATCCTGGTGCCAGCGATACATAAGAATCGATCCGAGATTCGTGAGCTGTTCCAAAAGGCCATGCATTTGCCGGACCTGACGGATGATCCCAAGGATCTCGCTGCAGCTGCGCGGACATTTCTGCGCGAGAAGTTCATGTCGGTCAAAGTCGCAACGAGCGGGGCGAACTTCGCAATTGCCGAGACCGGGAGTGTCTGCGTCGTCGAATCCGAAGGTAATGGACGAATGTGTTTGACGTTGCCGGATGTTCTCATCACGGTCATGGGTATCGAAAAAATCCTGCCGCGCTGGGAAGATCTGGGTGTCTTTATGCAACTGCTGCCACGGTCTTCGACGGGTGAGCGGATGAACCCATATACGTCGATCTGGACAGGTGTGCACCCCGGTGATGGGCCGCAGGAGTTCCACATCGTTCTTTTGGACAACGGGCGGACGCAGGTGTTGGGTGATAGTGTCGGTCGCCAGACATTGCACTGCATCCGTTGTAGTGCATGTATCAATATCTGTCCCGTTTATGAACGGACGGGTGGGCACGCATATGGGTCGGTGTATCCTGGCCCGATTGGAGCGATTTTGACGCCGCAATTGGTAGGTACCGAACACACGTCGTCGCTGCCGTACGCGTCGTCGTTGTGCGGGGCGTGTTATGACGTGTGTCCAGTCAAGATCAACATCCCCGAGGTGCTGGTCCATTTGCGTGGTCGAGTCGTGCGCGAGCAGCACACACACGTGACGGGGTGGTTGGATCCTGAGTCCATCGGGATGGCTGGGCTGGCGCAGGTATTTGGCAATCGTGTGACGTACGAAGCGGCACAGGCAATGGGAAAACTGGCCCAGTGGCCGTTTGTGCACGAAGGTTATATTGAAAATGGTCCAGGGCCGTTAGGTGCATGGACGGCGATGCGGGATCTGCAGGCAATACCGGATCAGACGTTCCGACAATGGTGGCGCGAAAGGAACAAACATGACGACAACGCGTAATCAGGTTTTGTCGGACATCCAGGCAGCAACGGTTCGCGGACAACGGCCCGGGTATGTATCGCATTCATTTGCGACCGACCGTACTCCTAATGCGGAATTGAGTCCAGCAGCGCTGGTGCACATGTTTGCCGAGCGTGTGAGCGAGTACAAGGCGTGGGTCGGGTATAGTACGACGGATGGCCTGTCTGCGGCTATTGCTGCGCGACTGGAGATGTATGGGACGCGATATGTGGTGCCGGCTGATTTTCCGGCAGACATCCTGCAACAGATCCCTTGTATCCGTGATGAGCAGCTCAGCCATGCAGACATCGCAGCGACCGATGGTGTGGTGAGTTTATCGGCATTGGGCATTGCACAGACGGGCACGATTGTGCTCGATGCAGGGGTTGGGCAGGGGCGTAGAGCGTTGACGCTGCTGCCTGATTATCATCTGTGTGTGGTGTACGCTGCGTCGATTGTGCTGACGGTACCCGAGGCGTTTGCGCGGCTGCGGGCGTCGATTGTCGAACGGCGTGCGCCGCTGACGTTCATCTCTGGGCCATCAGCGACGTCTGATATCGAGTTGAATCGCGTCGAGGGGGTGCACGGCCCACGGCGCCTCGAAGTCATCATCGTCGACGCACCAGGGCGCTGAGCGACAGTTGTTTGAGGTGGTGGCGGGCTGCAGATGCAGCCCGCTTTTCTATGGCGTAATGGTGATTGTGCCCGTCATTTGTGGGTGGTTGGGGCCACAGTACGAGGTGCAGGCGAGTGCGTAGGTACCGGGTGTGGTGAATGTGATGGTGTGTGTGCTAATTTTGCCTGCAATGACAGGGATGACGGGTTCGGTGCCGATTTTGAAGGAGTGCATCACATCCATGCTGGTAGCGATGAGGGTAACGGTCGAACCAGCGGGGAGGGTAAACGCAAATGGTAGATTGCGTTGTTGGCCGGCATCAAATACCCATTCTTTGGCGATAAAACGCAGGATGTAGGTTGTGTCACCGGTTTTGAAGAGGCCGCGATCGCGGAACTCTGTCTTGTTGAGGCGCAATGGATCGATGGTACCGGCGGCGATGGGTGCCTGGACGAACTGGATAGCAAGAAACGCCGCAGACACCGTGAGGGACAATCCTCCGACGATGGCTGCGGCTATTTTCCAGAGGGCGATGGGGCGTCGCATCGGACTAAAAGAAGATCTTTGCGATACCGAGGATGCCTTGCTTCCAGGGTACGCGATGCGAGACGCCACTGGCGTTGGCGAACGCCGACAGATTGGCGACGTACCAATGATAATTGCGAATCAATGCTTGTTTGTTCGAGAACTGCGGCGCGTAGCCCAGCTTGTTCTGCGCTTTGTCGATCGACACAAACGAATCAGTGACGGCAGTCTCGTAGACCCACTTGTAGAGCGGTGAAAGTTTGAGCAGCTCGAGGAAGCGCAGCGTCCAGATGACCGGTGCAGCAGGCAGGGGGACGATTTTCTTGCCGAAGCCCGCAACATCCAGCACAGCCTGATAATCTTCGCGCATGGTAGTGAACTCTTTTGCGCCGACATTAAAGGTATCGTTGACGACAGCATCTTCGCCGGTGGCGCAGAGGTAGATCGCCTGACAAAGGTCTTCGACATCGAGGAACTGGTAGCGGTTGTTGCCGCTGCCGATCATGGGGAACCCGTGGCCGTCTTTTGCCCAGTCATACAGCAGCGCAAAGACGCCCAACCGCTCCGGTCCCACAAAGGACTTGGGTCGCAGAATGGGAACAACCATTCCGGTGGCACGGAAGTCGACACAAATCTGTTCTGCGGCGACTTTAGCTTCGCCATAGGGGCCCACGCCGACCAGTGTGTCGTCTTCGAACAACGGATGATGATCGGGTATGCCGTAGACGGCGGTAGAAGAAATATGGATAACGCGATTGATTCCGCGCTTCTGGGCGGCAGTCAGCACGTTACGGGTGCCGTCGAGGTCGGTGGTGCGGATGTCTTTTTCGGAGTACAGCGGCAGCGCTGCGGCAGTATGGACGACGAGGTCGCACCCTTCCATCGCGGCATAGAGGGCCTCTTGGTTGCGGATGTCTCCGGTGACTTCGGTGATCTGGTTGCGTTCAGGGTAATCGAACGACGCGATGTCATAGCTGACAACGCTGTGACCGCGGCTCAGCAGGTAGCGTACGAGGTTTATGCCCAGAAATCCGGCACCACCGGTGATGAGGATGCGAGTTGGTTGCATGTCGTGCTCCTTGCGCGACGGCGGCTGCCGTGCGGGTTAGTCGGCTGCGTATTCGTGTAAGCGCTGGGTCAGGCGCGCGATCTGTGCTTCGAGGTTGGTCAAAAAGTCGCGTTCCTTCTGCACCACCGCAGCCGGTGCTTTGCCGGTGAACGATTCGTCACTGAGGCGCGTGCGTTTGCGTTCGGCATCGGCGACAGCGGACTCGAGGTCTTTGGTCAGGCGCTGACGTTCTGCATCGAGGTCGATCAATCCAGCCAACGGGATAAAGACTTCGATGTCGCCGATGACCAGCGTCGCTGCTGCTTTGGGGCGCGCCGGGATGCTGTCGACAATCGACAACTCGTCATTGTTGAGGCGAGCCATGCGTGCGAGCAACAACCGTTGTTCGTCGAGTTGGGCGGCATTCGCGCTGACAATCGTGGCTGCGACGAACTTGGCGGGTTCGACTTTGTACTCCGAGCGCACATTGCGGATGCCGATGACGATGTCGCGAAGGGTCGCGATACTCTGTTCGGCCGGGATATCACGCAGTGACGCATCGGGCTGTGGATAGGCAGCCACCATCAGCGAGTCTGCTTGGGTGTCTTGGTCGACGCGGCCCGTCAGGTATTGCCAGGCTTCTTCGGTGACGAAGGGCATGAAGGGGTGCAACAAGCGCAGTGAGCCTTCGAGGACGGTGAAGAGCACCTCGCGGGTCAACAGTTGGCGTCTGTCATCACCGTCGAGCTGCCCCTTGGCGATTTCGACGTACCAGTCTGCGAATTCGCTCCAGATGAAGTCTTGGATCTGCCGGCCGGCCTCGCCATAGTTGTAGCCGGTCATCAGGCGATCGACATCGGCGACGACCTGTTGGTAGCGCGACATGATCCAGCGATCGGCGACGGTGTACGGGTAGTCGCGTAAGCAGTGGCCGGTCACGATGTGGGTGCTGTTGGGCTTCCAGTCGCCGAATCGGCCGAGCACGAAGCGAGTGATGTTCCACAGTTTGTTGGCGAAGTTGCGGCCCGATTCGATGCGCTCAGGGTTGAGGTTCAAATCTTGGCCGGGCGAGCTACTGGTCGCCAGGGTGAAGCGCAGGGCGTCGGTCCCGAACTGCGACATGATGTCGAGTGGGTTGACCACGTTGCCGTACGTTTTGGACATTTTGCGGCCGTCTTTGTCGCGCACCAGACCATGCAAATAGATGGTGTGGAACGGCGCCTTGCCGGTCAGGTAGCAACCCAGCATCATCATGCGGGCGACCCAAAAGAACAAAATATCGTACCCGGTCTCCATCACCTGGGTGGGGTAGAAGCGTTGGAAGTCTGCAGTGTTGTCGGGCCAGCCGAGGGTCGAGAAGGGCCACAATCCACTTGAGAACCACGTGTCGAGCACGTCTGGGTCTTGGGTGATGCCAGGGCCGGTTGGATCGGGTTCGTCGGGACCAGGGACAATCATCTCGCCATTCGGACCATACCAGACCGGGATGCGGTGGCCCCACCAGAGCTGGCGCGAGATACACCAGTCTTGGATGTTGTCGAGCCAGTTGTCATAGACGCGGCCGAAGTTTTCGGGGATGATTTTGGTCTCGCCGCTCTTTACCGCAGCCAGCGCCAGGTCGGCCAATGGCTGCATTTTGACGAACCATTGTTCGGACAGCAGTGGCTCGATAACCTCGCCGCCACGCTGGCTGATACCCACCGACATGCGATGGGGCAGGGTTGCCACCAGGAGCTGCTCTTTTTCGAGGTCGGCCAATACCGCTTTGCGGGCTGCAAAGCGTTCGGTGCCGTTGTAGGGGCCAGCCTCGCTGTTGAGCGTGGCATCGCGATTGAGGATATTGATCATCGGCAGGTTCTGACGCTGCGCGACGGCGTAGTCGTTGTGGTCGTGGGCAGGTGTGATTTTGACTGCGCCGGTGCCGAAGGTGGGGTCGGCGTGCTCGTCGGCCACGATGGGGATACGGCGATTGACCACGGGCAACACCAAGAACTGGCCGATCAAGTGGGCATAGCGCTCGTCGGTCGGGTTCACGGCGACGGCAACGTCGCCCATCAGTGTCTCGGGGCGGGTGGTAGCGACGGTGATGTACTGCGTTGCGCCGGCAGCCCAGCTCCCCGAAGCCCATGCGCCAGGGGTCCAGTCGCCAGCAATGGGGTAGCGGATATGCCACATGTGCACATCGCGGTCTTCGTATTCGACCTCGAGGTCCGATACCGCAGTCTGCAGATTGGGTGACCAGTTGACCAGGCGCGTGCCGCGGTAGATGAGGCCGTCGTCGTAGAGTTTTTTGAAGGCAGTGCGCACCGCCCGCGACAAATCGGGGTCGAGGGTGAAGTGCTCGCGCGACCAGTCGCACGACGCGCCGATGCGGCGGAGCTGCTGCGTGATTTTGCCGCCGAATTCTTCCTTCCACTCCCAGGTACGCTTTTCGAATGCGACGCGGCCGACGGCTGCCCGTGAGGTACCCTCGCGGACCAGTGCGCGCTCGACCTGGAGCTGCGTGGCGATGCCGGCGTGATCGGTGCCTGGGATCCACAGCGCAGGGTGGCCGCACATGCGTTGCCAACGCGTCATCACGTCTTCGAGCGTGACAAACATCGCATGGCCCATGTGGAGCTCGCCCGTGACGTTGGGTGGGGGCATTGCAACCACAAATGGGGTTTTATCAGTGTTCTGCGACGGTTGGAACAAGCCTTTGCCGTCCCACCACTGGTACAGTCGTTCTTCGACGAGCGTGGGCTCGTAGGCCTTGGCCATTTCTTTCGGGCGTTGCAATGATTCGGTCATAATTCACCTATAGAGCATCATTGAGATGCATTATAAAAGAAATTTCTCACGAGTGGAGAAACAGCTTACACAAAAACCAATCAAAGACCGTCAATATGCTCAAAGCACCTTCGAGAGTGTCGTTACAACGATGCCCATTTGGGCGAAACGGTCGAGGATGCGTGGCAACGCATCGGCAGTGGTCTGGTTGCCGCAATGTGCGAGCAGGATAGCGCCGTTGCGCTTACTTTCGGAGAGCGTATTGGTCAGGCGATCGACAATAAAGTCTGCTGTTTTGACTTCGCCGAAGGCATCGAGGCTATCGAGCGTCCAAAAAATGGGCAAGTACCCCCGTGCGATGACCGCGCGCAACACACGCTCGTCATATGAGCCGTACGGAGGTCGTAGAAAAGGTGCAGGACGCACCCCAGCAGCAGCATAGAGTGCATCCGACATGCCATCGAGTTCGACCCCAATTTGTTCATCGCTGATGAGGCGAAAGTCCGGGTGCGACACGCTGTGGTTGCCCACCTCGTGGCCGTCGGCGACGATGCGCCGGGTCAGCTCGGGATTTTTGACAATCCAATCACCCGACAGAAAGAACGTGATTTTTATATCACGGGCTGCCAGTGCATCGAGGATTGCGGTGGTTGGTGCAGCACTCGCGCCGGCATCCAGGGTCAATGCAACGGCAGCGCTCATCGTGCCACGTTGCACAATGATGGACTGCGAGGTGATGGTGGCGCTGGCACGGTCGGTTTGCGGGATGATTAATGGTTGTTGTGCATGCACGTCGCCGTCGAAGCGGTTGTACGAGCGGATCAGTGTGGCGTCGCTCCCCGCGCGGGCGGCGATGTCGGCCAGCGATTCACCCTCTTTGACGCGGTAGGCGATGTAGCCTTGTATATCAGCGCTGACGGCGGTCGGTATCGGGGTAGGGGAAAAAACGATGCTAGGAGTCGGCGTTGATGCGCGTGGGGTTGCAGCGGCAGTGGGTGAAAAAGACGCCGTCGCGCTCGGGCGCACAGGGGTTGCTGCTGCGGTCTGCGTCGTCACGACCGGTGACGGTGGGGTGGCTGGTTGCTCCATGGTCGCGGTCTGCGGAGTGCCATCTAGCACTTGGATGACACGTTGTGCTGCGGCATACAGCACCAACAGCATGCACACGACCAGGAGCAAAAAGAGCCACGGATATTTCATTACGGTGTGACCCGGAGGGACGATGCAATCAAGTCGCGCAGGGTTTGTTCGTGGCCACTCGCGCTGAGCACCGCGGTAGGTATCACCAGGTAGCCCCACGGTGCATGGACGAGCAGGATGAATCGTTTGTTTTCGATGAGTTTGGTGAACTTCTCCCAGCGATAACTGGTACTGCGATCGGCGACCGTAACCACAATCCCAGTGGTATCAAACGCAATCGTGGTGGGGAGTGGTGGTTGGCTCAGCCGCGTCACGCTCATCAGAATCAGTGGTACCGGGTCAATAAAGAGCAACAGTGCAATCAGATAGAGCAGCAGTTGACTCGACGTAAAGCCGATGCGATAAGCCTGATACAGGGTAAAGCTGAAAATGCCCAGTGCGACGATTTGGTAGACACGGTGTTTGAGCGTGCTCCCTTGATACAGGGTTGCGGCTGCGAGGCCGTCGCTCATCGAGTAGCGGCAGGTGATGGATGGTGGTGTGCTCATGGGATGTTGAGTTCCTGTCCTACGAGGAGTGCATCGGGATTCTGCAGGTATGGATTGACGGCCATGATTTGTTTGACGGTGACCTTGAACTTATCTGCGATAGACCCAAGCGAATCACCAGCCTCGACGGCATACACGCGCAAACCGACAGGTTCGGTAGGTGCAGGGATGAGCGTCGGTTCGACATCAGAACTGACCGTGGTTGGTTCTGGTGTCGTCTCAGGCTCGGGTGCAGCCGTCGCTACAGGCGTGGCCGCGCCGGGGTCAATGGTATCGGTCAACACGGTTGTATCGGTGAGGGTGGTGGTATCGGTAATGCCGACGCCCTCTTCGAGTGATACGGTCGGGGTGAGGACTGCTGTTTCGGCAGTCGGTTCGATAATCGGTTCGGGCGTGATGGTCACTTCGGGGATGTCGGTTGGTACTTCGTCAATCATCGATTCGTCGCTGATTGGTTCAGCCGATGTGTCGATGGGGCGGTTGACCGACGAGGCGACGGGCAAAAGCAGGGTCAGATTGGCAATGCGGAAGCTCCCGATGTTGATGCTCGCCAAGCTCAAGACTGCACCAACAACGAGGATGGCGATAATCGCACCAAATAGTGCCGCCACGTTGGGCGGCAACACGGTGCGGAACATGCGCAACGCCAACGCCCCCAAAAACGGGACAACGAGGGCAATCGCCAGCAGGATAGTGATGACGGTTTGTGACATGTGCGTGCTCCAGCCCCAATCTCAATGTTCGTTCAAGTGTACAACAGTTACCCCTTCGCCACCGCTTGCGCCGCCGCCGGTCATCGATTTGACCTGACGGTGTTGGTTGAGCTGGTCGCGCAGGGCTTGGCGCAATGCACCCAGACCTTTGCCGTGGATGATGCGCACATAGGGCAATCCAGCCCGGTAGGCGTCATCGATATAGCGGTCGACGCGTTCACAAGCATCCATCGCGCGCAAGCCACGCACGTCGATTTCGAGTGCGACTGATGGAGTCGCCGGGATGGACGTCGGGCGCGGGGTATTGGCTGGCTCGGCTTTGGCTTTGCCGGGGCGGAGTTCACGCAGGGGCACGGTCAGGCGAAAACCGCCGACCTGCACCTCGGCGCTGTCGTCGCCTTCGTCGATCGATACGACGTCGCCGGTCAAGTTAATCGACGCCACAAAGACCGAATCGCCCACCTGGAGGGGACGCTTTTCTTCGACGACGGGCGCCGGTGCGGTCGGAGCCTGTGGCCGGCGCTGTTTTTCGATGCGCGCGGTGGCACTCTTTTGTAGGTCGGCGGTGCGCTGTTGGGCGTCTTCCATCCATTTTTTGGTGATGCTGACGTTCTGCACGTCGTCACGCAAACGGCGCAACTCGGCGCGCACCGCTTTGACTTCGTCGTCGATAGCGGCTGCCGCTGCCTGGCGCTCTTGCTCGAGCTGCGCCTCGAAATCACGGCGTTGCTGTGCAAAGTCACGTTGGAGCGCGATGGCGGCTGCTTCGACGGCAGCAGCATCGGCGAGCATGGTGGCTGCTTCACGCCGTTCCTTTTGGATGGCGGCAAGCAGGGTATCGACGTGGAGTTCTTGGTTGGGAAGGGTGGCGCGCGCTTTTTCGATGATGTCGCGTGACAAGCCCAGCCGCGTGGCGATTGCCAGGGCATTCGACCGCCCAGGAACACCGATCATCAGGCGATAGGTAGGCGACAGCGTCTCGGCATTGAATTCGACCGAGGCGTTCTGGACTCCCGGGGTGGTGTATGCGTAGGCCTTGAGTTCGGCGTAGTGGGTGGTTGCAATGGCAAAGACGCCATAGTGCAGGATGTGGTCGATGATGGCGCGGGCAAGGGCAGAGCCTTCGACGGGGTCGGTACCAGCGCCGAGTTCGTCGAAGAGGATCAGCACGGGCAGGTCGTCGACAAACACCGGTTCGCGCGGCTGCCAATCGGTGGGCTGGAGCATCTGGACCGTCGATGGTGCCGGTTCGATGTGGCTGTCGAGGGATTCGAGGATGCCGATGATGTTCTTCATATGTGAAGAAAAGGTCGACAGGCTCTGCTCGATGCTCTGTTCGTCGCCGATGTCGGCAAAAATGCGCCCAAACACCGGTAGTGTAGACCCACCACCGGCGGGGATGAACAAGCCCGATTGGGCCATCAATGCCAGCAGGCCGGTGGTCTTGAGCGACACGGTTTTGCCACCGGTGTTGGGACCGGTGATGAGCGTGATGCGTGTATCGTGCGGCATCGTGATATCGGTGGGGACGACTTTGGTCGGATCGATGAGGGGATGGCGGGCCTTGATGAGCACGATGGCAGGATCTTGGCCGCGCTGGACATCGACCATGATTGGTTCAACGGCGTTCAGATGACCGGCGAAGCGCGCTTTGGCAATCGAAAAATCGAGCTCGGCCAACGCCGTGATGCCGGTGCGGATGTAGCTCGCCTGTGCACCGACCATATCGGATAGCTCGGCCAAAATCCGGGCGACTTCGTCGGCCTCGTCCAGTTGCAGCTCGCGCAGTTTATTGTTGAGCTCTACCACGACGAGTGGTTCGATGTACAGGGTGATGCCCTTGCCGGATTGGTCATGCACGAGGCCTTTGACCATCCGCTTGTGGCTTGCTTTGACCGGGACGACGTAGCGGCCGTTGCGCACGGTCACGATGGCCTCTTGCAGGGCATCGCTGTACTGGCCAGACGAAACGATGTGTTGCAGGCGCTCTTGGACACGTGCCATGGTGATGCGGATCTCGCTCCGCAGCGAACCCAGCTTGGGGCTGGCCGAGTCGAGCACGTCGCCGTCGTTGTTGATCGAGCGGTCGATGCGGTCTTCAATATTGGGCAGGACCGGTAGCCGTTGGATGGCGTCGTAGAGCAGCGGGATGCGCTGTGGGTCGACCGATGCAAAGCTCTGTTTGAAGCGCCGGGCGGCACCCAGCGTCCGTGCGACTTCGAGCAGAGAACCGGCGTCGAGCACGCCACCACGTTCGGCCAGGCGCACGCTGTCGCGGATGTCGCGGGCGGCGCCGATGCTCAGATCGGGGTAGGTGTCGAGCAGATAGCGCGCTTCACGCGTTTGGGCCAGCGCCATGCCGATGACATATGCGTCGCACGAAGGCGACAGCGTCTGAATCATCTGCTTCGACGCCGAAAAGCTGGCGTGCATCGCCAGCATGTTTCGGATCGCCGGGAATTCGAGGGTTGTCAGGGTATGTTCTGGGATGTTCATGAGTTCGCTTGTTCTGGGAAGAGTTCATAGATGTCACTGAACACAAACGGTGCAATGATTGACACCACCGTCGGTGCAGCAGCAACAGCCAGTGGCTTGATGGTTTTGGATGATTCGACCAGAGTCGTGGCCTGTTGCCCACCAAAAACGGTGATGGTGTCGGACTCGGGGACCGTTTGTGTAATCAAGATCAACAGATGTGCGACCACCCCCCAGACCACCAAGCCGTTCAACAATGCCATACCGATACCAGTCACGCGGCTGGTCGTCGACTGTTGATCACCGGCTATCGAGCGAAAGGTGTATAACCCCATTGCGGACAGCACGACGAACGTCACCAAAAACGTCGACAAAAAGGCAATTGCATGACTTTCGGGCAGGTTAATATTTGCATAGAGATGCAACATGTCACCGAAGGTTTGGAAGTACAGGCCCGACAGCACGAGGCAGATGTATGCCAACACGCCGAATACAACCATGCGTAGCACGCCATAGAAAAACCCG
>CAIZHO010000529.1 GCA_903932805.1 uncultured Roseiflexaceae bacterium
AGTGCGACCAAAAACCAGTATGATGGCAGCCCCGACAGCACCGACTGCGCTCAACCATCCCTGGGCAGCAATCGTCACCAAGAGTAATATGACGAGCGCATATTTATACGGCCGCAAAACGCGCCAAATCATCCGACGAAAGCGAAAAAACGCAACACTCCCAAGCAGCAAACTACTCTGCCATAGTGGCTGCCAGACAATGGCTCCGCGCCACACGAGCAACGATGCCACCATCGCAATGATAAGTATTGCCACTATGCGGCGCCACTGGCGCGACGCAAATCGCGCATAGATAGCCGCCAAGATGAGTGCACACGTCAGAGCGGTAACCGTGAGTATTGCAGGAGCATCGCCGCGACGAACGAGGACTCCCGTAGCAACAGCTACTGTGATGGCCATCACACGCCATGGCAGCACCAACCCACTGCCCTTTGTCAACACCGTCAGTACCCAAATAACGGCAAGACACAGCAACACCATTCCCACCGGTGGCCAGACCCAGTCCGCCGGGACAATCCGCACATCGTCGAGCGCAATCCCGAGATCACGGCGCCCATCAGAATCTGGCTGAGCGACATGGATGCGTACGGTGCGCTCACCAGATGGTTCGTACGGGAGGGTCAGTGGCACATCATATCGCACAAAACCGGGCTGTATGTGCAACGGATACACCGTCTGGTCAACATGCACGTCGACCATGAGCGGGGTCCGCGCACTGGCGTTCAGTTGCAGCGTGGAGGTTCCACCGCCGATTCCCAGCAGATGCAGAGTTGCTTGCGGTTTTGACCAGCGAAAAGATGTACCAGCGCCATATTCGACAGGGTAGAAGCCCGAAACGACGGAACTGTCGAAGCGCCCGATATCGACTCGGACTGGCACCGGCGCACTCCATGTGACCATCAGACAGAGTATGCTTACCAACCAAAACCAGTAACGCTTCATCGGCGGAACCTCGCGGTAATTTCGCTTAACACCAATCCCTGTGTGGCACCAAAATCAGGAAGTTGTACGTTCTGCGCATCCGGCAACATGCCGATTGGTGCCTTTTGGGCAACCTCGACATACCCCGAACCAGCCATGAGTGTGACTTCGGTACCGGTAGGGAGTGAATCATAGGCGCTTCTGACCGACATGATTGTGGGGATCCCAAGTGTACGGAGGATCGTTGCAGGGTGCGACAGCTCTGCACCCTGCTCGACGATGATGCCCGCACAATGCTGTGCAATTGCAATCCATTGTGCATCAAACGTGCGCAGCACCAAGATGACTGCGACCCGATCAAAACCGGGAGGGAGCCCCGCTGCGTGATACGTTGGGCGCCAGGTAACCCCAACAACCGAACCGTCATTTATGCTCCGCCCCTCAAGCACTACACGGAACGCTGCACCGTCCTCTCGCCAGCGCATCGGGTCATCGAAGCGTTGCAATGCAGCTGGGACCTGCAAATGCGAGTAATACGCACGCAGTGCGAGGCGTGCTTCGAGCATTTCGGCAGGCATACGCCAGCCATGAGAAATACGCACCAGTTCTGCAGGGCTGACCATCCAGACGGCTTCTTGTGACGGCAAATCACCCGCAGCGACGATGCGTTCGGCGTATTGGAGAATCACTTTTCGCGTACGTTCAAGGATTTTCAGGTAGTCTGACCGAATGGCATCGCGTCGAATCATGGCATGCTGCAGGACTGCCCACACCGGCCATGCCACGATCCCGCGCAGGGTATGGCGAGCAGTAGGTATAGCGGTACTGTGTGCTATTAGTCGGCGCAAAATCGGTTCAGGGTGCTCACGGTAGCGGGGGGCGGCAATATCGTATTCGGCGGCACCCCGGTGGCCATAACGCGCCATCAGTTCTTCCCATTTGCCGACAAACACGGGATCGCTGGGCATCCGAGCGGCACGGATATCATCGAGCAAGTCCGGCCGAGTTTCAACAAATTGCTGCATGGGGATGATGTCCGCCAAAATAGTCCGCTGGAACGATTTGTAGCGTACACTCCACTCTGCATAGACGCGTCGGCGGCGCATCCACGACTCGAGTGGGCCAATAATCCGGGCGGTGACGAAGTAGCCTTGCACAGAGATGATGGCTGCCTGTTGGAGCACCGTGATGAGATCGTCGAGGTCGCCGTGATGTTTGCGGGCTCGTTCGAGCAGTGCCGCCAGTGTTTTGCGCATCCGCCGCGGTGCAGTCAATGACTCCCACAGCAAAAAGACCAACCGCCACCAACTGCGCCGCAGTCGTTCAGGGTGCGTCGGAATAGAGACCAAGAGCGCATCGTTCAAATCAGCCAAAAGCGTCCCTGGCACCCCCCAGCGGCGCGAAATATCTGCCAACAACGCGTAATTGACGCGCACCCGGCCCGCAAACACTTCGATGAAGTTCCGTTCGTGGCTGAGCTGTCCATCGGAGCGTGTAAACAGCGCAAACACTTCGCGACTTACACTCGCGTAGAGTGCTGCAGTGAAATAAGACGGTAACTCGGGCATGTGATCACGCAAATCAGCAGATCCATAGCGTTCGTTGCGACGCACTGGTGCCACCACATGGCGCAATTCGATGAGCCAACACTCGTGTCCATCATCAGCCCACTCAACAACCCAGCGTGTGTCACCAAAGACAATGCGGATTTTTTGGAGGAGTACCTGCACGCGTTGGGTAAACGGGAGGGGTGCGTTACTTGTCTCACCGGGCATGAGTCGCGGCAATAACAGATGCAAGGTGTCGGACTGACCGCTGGCGAGTTGTTCGGCGGTACCGGGCTGGTAGTTGACAAAATCATCTTCGAAATCGCTGTCGATGACGGCAATCCCTGCATGCTGTGCTTCGACCATGGTCATCAACAATACATCACGGCGTTGCACCTGCGGGAAGCGCCGCGCAGATGCCCACACCGCACACACTGCAGTTGCAAAAACGGTTGGATCGCGCCGATCAATACGCAGTCGGGTCGCACCAGGGGCATGCATCTGGAGCGGTGCACCAGCGTGCGTTTGGAACAACGTGCGTACGGCGATTTTCGATCCGAGGTGGGTCAATGCACTGAACAGCTGAAAGGTGTCGATAAATGCATGCATATCGCGGGGCACGAGAGACGTATTGTGTGTGGCCATCATGTCGTGGGCTTCGGCGTACTGGACAGCAGCGTCGAACAACACGGTACTGGGCGGCACTGCAATACCACGCCGTGCTGCCAAATCGAGGAGCACTCCTTTGGCACACACGCCGTGTTTTTGTAATTTCCCCGTACCAATGGTATACAAAAATGGCGTTTGCGCCATGACCTTATCCACTTACTAGCATGCCACGTCAATCGCAGTGTATGATACGCGGTACTACACCCTATCGTTCATACAGTTTACATGATTCTGGAGCAGAATGGAACAACAACAGCAGGGCATTGCAACACGATTTGTCGGTTTTGTGGCACTCTATGGGTTTTGGAGCGTCGCCGTGCTCAGTCGGGCAGTGAGCCAATACCTCACGCATCCGGCGGTGGGCATACCGACACATATATCGCTGTTGGCTGGGCTCATCTATGTTGCCATCACCGTTTGTGCCTGGCATGGATTGTTGCGACCGGTCCGCATCGGGCTCTGGATCGAGGTGGTTGGCGTGGTCGTGGTCAGCATCGCAGAAGAGTTCCGGCCATTGCCCTATGTGAGCGCATGGTCGAATTACGGAGCCGGATACCTCTGGCTGCCGATTATTCTGCCCATTGCAGGCTTGATACTGGCATATCGGAACGCACGCACGGGCGTACACCACGGGGTATAATGATGCAACATTCATGCTCGTCATGCCCACGCGTGTGAGCACTACATTGATGCAGGAGCGACGCATGTCGGACAGCAAACGCGATCGTTTTGATCCGTCGATTGAACCCAAATGGCGTGAATTTTGGGCCCGCGAAGGCACCTTTACTGCTGGTCGCCGCCCCAATGCACCCAATCGTTATATTCTCGAAATGTTCCCCTACCCGAGCGGGGATTTGCATATTGGTCACCTCAAAAACTATGTCATCGGCGATGTCCTCACCCGCTTTTATGTGTCCCGTGGGTACGACGTCCTCCACCCATTCGGATGGGATGCGTTTGGGTTACCTGCCGAGAATGCAGCAATCAAAAAGGGCATCAAACCCGCCGATTGGACCTACAACAACATCCAAGAATCCAAAGGTTCACTCGCAATTGCCGGCATCATGTATGACTGGTCACGCGAGCTCGCGACCTGTGCGCCCGACTACTACCGCTGGACGCAGTGGTTGTTCCAACTCCTCTACAAGCGTGGTCTGGCGTACCGCTCCAAATCGCTGGTGAACTGGGACCCCATCGACCAGACCGTGCTGGCCAATGAGCAGGTCGACGCCGAGGGGCGCAGTTGGCGCAGTGGTGCCAAGGTCGAAAAGCGCGAGCTCGAGCAGTGGTTTTTCAAAATCACTGACTATGCCGAACGCTTGCTCCAAGATATCGACAAACTGACCGAATGGCCCGAGCAAGTCAAAACCATGCAACGCAACTGGATCGGCAAAAGCGAAGGTGCCGAAGTCGTCTTTGGCTCCAAAGCCGGCGACCTCGTCGTCTTTACGACCCGCCCTGACACGCTCTGGGGCGCGACATTCATGGTGTTGGCACCCGAGCATCCATTGGTCGGTCAATTAACCAGCCCTGACAAACAGGTCGAAGTGAACGCCTACATCAACAAGGCCAAACTGACCAAAGAAATAGATCGAGCAAGTACCTCACGCGAAAAGACCGGTGTGTTCTTGGGGGCCTACGCAACCAATCCGGTCAACGGCGCGCAGGTACCGATCTGGATCGCTGACTATGTGTTGAT
>CAIZHO010000530.1 GCA_903932805.1 uncultured Roseiflexaceae bacterium
CATTGAGGCGAGAAGAATTGTTGTCTTGAACGTGTTTTTAAACATGGTGAGCACAATGTAGACGGTCGTAGGCTGGCATTTATGTCGGACGAGAAGATTCACCCCAACGTTGCTCGTGTCACGCAGGCCGCTCGCGATGCCGGCCTTGAGATTGAAGTGCGCAAGTTCCCCGAGGGCACAAAGACCGCACAAGATGCAGCCGATGCCATCGGAGCCACTGTCGGCCAGATTGTGAAGAGCCTGGTGTTCGGAGTTGACGACGAAATTGTGATGGCTCTCGTCAGTGGAGTGAACCAACTTGACGAGAAGAAACTCGCGGCCGCAGCCGGCGGCGCAAAATGCAAGCGTGTCGATGCCGATGCAGTGAGGGAAGCGACCGGTTATGCGATCGGTGGCGTGCCTCCCTTTGGTCACAGCACACAGTTACGTGTGTTCGTTGATCCTGACTTGTTGCAGTACGACGAGGTGTGGGCCGCAGCGGGAACGTGGAACGACAACTTCGGTGCATCACCAGCGGACATCGTACGTGTTGCCGGTGGTGTGGTCACCGACCTAAAACGCGCCTGATTGGTTCCTATTTCGTTACAGCGGCCTCGACAATGCTGAGAGCCGTAGAGATAGTCAAATCAATCGCCTCTTGTCGCTTTTTGCCGCGAGGTTGACGGATGATGACGTCGTGCACTGCGGTATCAATCGTTGCTACAACCATCCGAGCAATCAACATTTGTTGATCTTCAACGAGGTTCATTTTTGCGAGAAGAACTGATGCAATCTCAACTAACTGTGTTCTTGCCTGCTCTAGTTCGAGGTTGATTTCGTGAGTGCGCGGTGCGGTGTGCATGACGAGAAGGTGAAGGTCATCAAGGTCATGTTGTTCGACAAGAAATCTGACAACTGCTCGGAGAATGACATCGAATCCAGATTCTTCGGGCAACTTGCCAATCATGGCTGCCAGCGATGAGGTAGTCGTTGTGATGTGTCGCTTGGTGAGAGCTGCCAAAAGAGCATCTTTGTTAGGGAAGTATTGGTAGAGCGATCCGATTGAGAGACCGGCTTCATCGGCAATGTCGTTGGTGGTGGCCCCTGCGTAGCCCTGTTCATGAAAAATGCGAGCACCTGCGTCGAGGATTCGTTCAACCGTTTGCCGTGACCGCTCCTGGCTTGGTGATTTGCGTGGTGAGGAAGTCATGAGCGGGATGAGTCGATCCAAGAAAATGCGAGTGGACAAAAGTGAGGATAACTCGCATTCTTGAGGCATGACAATCGTTGACCTTTCCAGCTCACTCTCGGCCTCAGCTGACGCAGTGTGGAATGCGGTGAAGACTCCCGCTGCATTTAGGAAGGTGACGCGTGGACTCCTCACTATGCCCGTGATCAATAAGCGTCGCGATGAGTGGCATGAAGGTGAAACGGTGAATGGTTGGGTGTTTCTGTTTGGATTCATTCCGTTCTCACATCACCATTTGCACATCGCAAAGATCGATGAGGAAGCACGAACCTTGAGCAGCCGGGAACAGGGAGGACTAGTCACGCGTTGGGATCACGACATCATCGTCACGCAAGTGAGTCCAGAGACATGCTCATACCGCGATCGGATTGACATTGATGCCGGTGTCGTCACGCCCGTCGTCGTGTTGTACGCGAGGTTCTTCTATCGAATACGACAGCGTCGATGGCGCGCACTAGCGCAAGGAATGAGTTGATGAAACGAATGAACGACGAGATCCGAATTCACATCAACAACTGTTTTGTCGAGGCAAGGGAGGCTCGGCATCAACGTGATTGGATCCAATGCTGGTCTCTTCTCGAAACGGCCCACATACTGAGTCAGCCATGGGCTTGGATGCACGTGAGAGTGCACGGATCAATGTTTGTCACTGCAATATTGCAACGAGATGTCCGAGAAGTTCGAGGTCAGTTATCAAGGATTGCGGTAGCGGGACCAGGTTCGATGTCGGGTCGATATCCAACAGGGAACACGGGGCGTGCACGGGTTCGGGCCACTCAGCCAATGCCGATCACTGGAGAACTTGCAGAGGTACTCCAACGAGCAGGCCAGCGAATCGACTGATCTAACTGTTCGTCAAAGGGTTGCCTAAACCAACGGTGGCGTGCCTCCCTTTGGTCACAGCACACAGTTACGTGTGTTCGTTGATCCGGACTTGTTGCAGTACGACGAGGTGTGGGCTGCTGCCGGAACGTGGAACGACAACTTCGGTGCAGCACCAGCAGACATAGTGCGTGTTGCTGGTGGCGTAGTCACCGACCTGAAACGCGAGTGACACCCAGGGCGTACACTGAGCACATGGACGCCTGGAAGAAC
>CAIZHO010000531.1 GCA_903932805.1 uncultured Roseiflexaceae bacterium
CACGCACCATACGTCGTGGATTGGAGCGTTACCGGCCATTCCCCTCCAAACAACACACGGTCCTCACCAAAAGCCGCTAACACATGGTCACTATACGGGCGCAAATCTTCAATAGTCCAGTGCTGATGATCCGCTTCTGTGGTCATCCCACTCAGCTTGCAGACAACATTCGGATGGGCCGCGAGTGCTTCGATATGGCGCATCCATGGCTGGAGCTGGCCACCTTTTATGTCCGGCTTGCCGACATGATCGAGGATAAACTGCACATTCGGACACTGCCGGACCAGTTCAACGACCGCAGGGAGCTGTGGATGAAAGATACAGATATCGAAGCTCAAATCATATGCCGCGAGCGCCCGCACCCCTGCGATAACATTGGGTCGCATCGCATAGTTTGGATCTGACTCGCCTTGAAAGAGCCTGCGCACGCCTTTGATGCGTGGGCCGATTGCCCGTAGCGCCGCATAGTACGCCCGCGCCTGTTCGCCGTATTCGACAGGTGCAGCCGCCACAATACCTTGGATCTGTGGCATTTGATGCGCCAATTGATTGATGTACAGCGCTTCGAGATAGCTATAGGGTGCGTCGACTGCGACTTCGAGATACACGCAGGCGGCGACATCGACACCTGCACTGTGTTGCGCAAACTCGTCAGCAAGGAATGTGTGGTGGAGGGTCGTGTTGCCGTCGAGCCAAGAAATCCGGAAGTGTGACGGGTCCCACAGATGAAGATGCGTATCGACAATGGCACGTGGTGGCATCGATGCCTCTCTTTCGTTGTGTACCGGTGTGGTATCGTTGTTCTATCCTAGCACACCATGTTTTGTGGCATAATATGCGTGTTAGTTGAGTAAGTTTATGAAGTTATACAGATAGGAACAATCATGACTGCACCGACCGTACAAGCATGGCGCGACGAACAAGAAAAAAGCCTGCGGGCAGACAATAGTTGGCTGACCGTCGCGGGATTGTTTTGGCTTGCTGATGGGGTAAACACTGTCGGCTCTGCAGAAGGGAACGACATTGTTTTCCCTGCAGGGTCATGCCCTGCGAAGTTTGGGACATTCTATCGCACGGACCGAACGGTGACATTCGTCGGCGAACCAGGTGTCGCATACACCGTCAACGGGAAGACTCCAACATCTGGGCCGTTGCAGGTCGATGGCGATGGCAAGTATGTCCCAGACACCATCGAGCACGGGAAGCTAAGCTTTTTTGTGGTCACGCGTCAAGAACGCATCGGGATTCGATTGCGGGACAACGACAGCCAAGCACGCCGTGACTTCACTGGCCGTGTCTGGTACCCGCATGACCCTGCATACATCGTCGAAGCGGCATTCACCCCCGCGACCAACAATCGTACCATCTCTATCCAGAATATTCTGGGGTATTTCGAAGATACCCCATCAGCCGGCACGTTGACGTTCACCCTTCACGGCCAGCAACATACGCTCGAAGCAATCGATGGCAAAGGGTCGTTGTTTATTATCATGCGCGACAAAACAAGCGGACACGAGACGTACGGCGCCGGCCGATTTCTCTTTGCGGCGGCGGCAGCCAATGGAGTGACGACACTCGACTTCAACAAGGCCGTGTCCCCGCCGTGTGCGTTCACTCCGTATGCCACCTGCCCGATGGCGCCGCCAGCGAATCACCTGCAGATTGCTATCCCCGTCGGTGAGCAGTATGTCGGCGAACACCACTAAGCAAAAGGACCAGAGATG
>CAIZHO010000532.1 GCA_903932805.1 uncultured Roseiflexaceae bacterium
AACGCACCAGCTGCACGCCAGACTTCTGTACCTTTTGCGTCAAACAACACATATGTGGGAGTCATCATCACGCCAATCTGTGTAGCAATGGCGCGGTTGTCTGCATTCCGTGCATCGAGATGCACGACTTGGAGGTTTTTGCCGTAGTCCTTTTCAATCCCATTCACGATGGGCTTCGAAATAACGCAGCCCATTCAGAACTCGGAGTAATACTCGACGAGCACCGGTTTGCCCGCTTTGAGAATCGCCGGCACATCTGCCGTAGCGTTCCGCTGCGCATACACACCCATTGCACCAAACCCAATCACAAGGAGTGCGACGACTGCGATTTGCACCATTGACCAACCTGCGGTATTTGCCCACCAAACGGTGCCGCCGAGGACCAGAACAAGCAAGATGATAAGGGAATTTTGATTGACAAACATGCGCAATCCTTTCGCTGTGTGTGAATTATACAAGAGGAACCGAGTCCGTACGAGCCATGATGAATTGGGTATAATGAAATCGAATAAGAGAGGGACACATGTTCGACGACAAACCACAGCATGAGTGCGGGATTTTCGGAATTTTCGCGCCGGACGAAGACGTCGCTCGCATGACGTTCTTTGGCTTGTATGCCCTCCAACATCGCGGTCAAGAAAGCGCCGGCATCGCCGTCGCCGACGGTACGTCAATCCATCTCCACAAAGAAATGGGGTTAGTGTCCCAGGTCTTCACCGAAGAAAAACTCAAACCACTGATTGGCCATGTCGCCATCGGACATACACGCTACTCGACCACTGGTTCTTCGAAGCTCCTGAATGCGCAACCGTTTGTAGTGCAAAGTGCGCTCGGCCCATTGGCAATCGGCCACAACGGCAACTTGACCAACGGCACCGAATTGCGGAATGAACTCTTTCAACGCGGGTTCGGTCTCAGTTCCACGAGCGATAGTGAAGTCATCGTCCAAATGCTTGCAGGTGGTCCTGGAACAAACTGGGACGAACGCATCAATGCATTGATGACCCGTGCCGAAGGCGCGTACTGCCTCACGGTTCTGACGCGTGACACGCTCTATGCGCTCCGTGACCCGTGGGGCGTGCATCCACTGTGTCTGGGCAAAATCGGGAGCGGCTGGGTCGTCGCATCCGAAAGCTGCGCACTCGCGACCATTGGTGCCGAGTTCATTCGTGAACTCGACCCAGGTGAAGTGGTTGCCATTGATGCCCACGGACCACGCACGATTGGCCGTCATCATGCAGCCAAACGTTCCCTTTGTTTGTTTGAGTATATTTACTTTGCCCGGCCCGATTCACAAATCGATGGACGTACATTGCACGCTGCTCGTGTCAATGCAGGGCAAATATTGGCAGAAGAGTCACCCGTTGATGCTGATGTCGTCATCCCGGTGCCGGACAGTGGCATCCCCGCGGCAATCGGGTATGCTCAACGATCGGGCATCCCGTACAGCGAAGGGCTCATCAAGAACCGGTACATTGGTCGGACATTCATCCAGCCCGACGATCGCTTACGCAAAGTAGGCATTCAACTCAAGTTCAACCCATTGACCGATAACTTGGCCGGCAAGCGCATTGTGATTATCGATGACAGCATTGTGCGAGGGAACACCTCTGGGCCCATGGTCAAAATGCTCCGGGCCGCAGGTGCGAAGGAAGTCCACATGCGCGTGTCGTCGCCACCCATCAAACATCCCTGCTACCTCGGGGTCGACATGGCCACCTACCCAGAACTCATCGCGCATCGCATGGACATCGAGCAGATTCGTGCGCACCTCGGTCTCGACAGCCTTGCATATTTGACGTTGCCGGGTTTGCAGCGGGCAACACAAGCACAAGGGTTCTGCAACGGCTGTTTCACCGGACAATACCCTGTCGAAGTAACGTTTGTGGACAAACATGCATTTGAATCCAGCAAGTAGTCTTGCACCGCTCTACAATGAGTTGCGAGAACACTTCCCGCATGAACCACATTGGTGGCCGATGCATGGCGAGGACCGCGCATTCGAAGTCGTACTCGGCATGATCCTCGTCCAACAGACACAATGGGGCACGGTCGAAGCGGCGGTATTGCGCATCCTCCGAGCTGGCGTTGATTCGTTTGAGGCCCTTGCAACCACAGACCCTGATCACCTTGCAATACTCTGTAAACCGTGTGCGTTTTATGGTCACAAGGCGATTGCACTTATCCGCATCGCCCAGAACGTATGCACAACACCCGGTGGAAGCGCTGCGCTTGTAACCGGAGAACGTGCAGCCCTTCGGCAGACACTGCTCGCACTCCCGCAAATCGGCCGCGAGAGCGCAGATACCGTGCTGTTGTATGCCGGACAACATCCATTGTTCATCGTCGATGCCTACGCACGGCGCGTCCTGGCACGGACAGGAGTGTATGCCGATCGTGTGGATTGTCTGCGTGCCCCCTACGACGAGGTCCAACGCATCATCGAGGCAGACATCGGGCCCATGGACGTGACGACCGCACGTGAACTGCACGCCATGATGGTCGAAGCATCCATTCATCATTGCACGGCAAACAACCCACGCTGTACCCGGAGCGGTGCCGTCCGGCGGTTCGTCGATCCCCGCAAATGTGCGCAGCACTGCCCACCGTGCACTGGATGCCCCGCTGCCACGCTGTGTCAGCACCACCTAACCATTGGATGATGCTGACGTGGGGGTAAAT